>SLHA01000144.1 GCA_007136405.1 Candidatus Latescibacterota bacterium | reverse complement strand
CCGAGCGAGCGCAACTCCATGCCTGTGCGGCAGCAGATGCCGGGCGCATCGTGGCCATGATCGCCGCGCGCTATCGGCCCCGGCGGATCCTGCACTGGGGCTCTATCCTGGATCCGGGCCGCTTCCAGCCCTATTCGGACATCGACGTGGCCGTAGAAGGTCTGACGGATCCGGAGCGCTTCTTTGCCATGCTGCACGACGCCGAGAAGTTGACGCAATGGCCGCTGGACATCGTGCAGTTGGAACACGTGGAGCCGGAGTATCGCCTCCTGATCCTGGAGAAGGGAAAGGTGGTATATGAGCGCGATACAGCCGTTGAAACTCCTGCTCAGTGAGATTGACCGGTCTTTGCAGGTCCTGGGCCGTATCGAGCAGTACTACGACCAGTACACCCAAGCCATGGATCGCGTGCATCCTACCCGTGAGAACGCCATCGTGGTAGCCGAGATACTGGTTAACTACTACACGTGCCTGGAGACCGCCTTTCTGCGCATCTCCCAGCAATTCGAGAACAACCTGGACCGGGACCGCTGGCACAATGAACTGCTGGATAGAATGCTATTAGAGGTAGAAGGCACCCGGCCGCAGGTGCTGTCCGAGGCGGCCCACGGAGCGCTGCGCGAACTGATGCGCTTCCGCCACTTCAAGCGCTACTACCTGGAGTTCGACTACGACTGGGACCGTTTGCAGTTCCTGCAGCGAAAGCTGGCGGCGGCGCGTGCGTGTGTCAGGGAAGACCTGGCCCTCTTCCAGGCCCAGGTGCGCGCAGCGGCGGAGGAATAGTGACTGAAAAATGGAGATCGATAAATGGAGATCGATTTATATTCTCACCCCCGCCGGCCTGTGGGCCAAGGAAGAAAGGGTCGCATCACGTGTTGACATACCCCTCTGGTAAGCGCGCTGTGGTGATCCCGGAATATGACGAATAAGAGCGAGATGGTTCTCGAGCGAGAAGAGGAGCTGGAGCACCTGTCGCGGCGACGGTTTGTCGCCCGGGCACTGAGAGAGGGGCGGGTGATCTATGCGTCGCCATGACGATCTGCACGAGGGCCGGCGCTGGCTGGATACGGCCAGAGAAGACCTGCGGGCAGCGCGGATGCTGCGCGATGCCGGAATGCCGGCGCATGCTTGCTTCCTGGCCCAACAGTGTGCCGGGAAGGGTTCGGGCAGGCGGGTGCCGGCGCGCGCGAAGCTGGAAGCGCTAAGGCGGTAGTAGTTTCGGGTGTGGTTTGGGTGATAGGGATGTGAGTTGGCGTTTGCAGGAAAAGAGAAAAGGGGCCAACGCCCAGCTCCCCAAGCGGGCCCGGACGCAGTTGACCTACCGGTTCGTGCGGCTGACGCTGGCGTCCTACGAGAAGCTGGAGGCGCGGGTGGAGCAGCGGCTGGGGGAGCTGGCGCAGGCCGGGGTGCGGCGGGTGGTGTTGCTGGGCTCGGGGGAGGTGGCGCGGCTGGCGGCGGAGGAACGGGTTTTGGATGCGGCCAGGCTGGAGGATGTGGTAGAGTGAAAGATCGTCTGACCATCAAGGCGGATGGCGCCACCTGCGTGCTGACGCCCATTACGGCGGAGCAGTACTACGACTATTTCCAGAGGTCTGTTGCCCTGGAAGAAGACGGCTTTTTTTCCATCATTCTGCAAGGCCTGAAGGTAGGCTGGGAGGAGGAGTTCGGACTTCCGCACGCCTACGCCGCTCTCCGCAGTCTGTTCGGCGAGACCAGTGAAACCTACGATGACTGGAAATGCTCGTTCGGGTACCACTTCCGGATGGAGGTGCACATTCCGGCGAGCTGCCCGACATACACCATGTACTTCATGGACTACAAGGGCAACCCCAGTTTCCGCTTCCGGAGGGTTATCGCCAGTTCTGCCGACCGGCAGATGTGGGGGCCGCCCGATGGGCTGTACGAGCCGCGTGAGGACGAGCTGTCCAGGGCAGCCCTAGGCTACGTGAAGAACTGGTTTCTCGGATACCTGGAGGGGTACATGGAGATGGTGGGTCCGCACTACACTGAGGAGTTCATCCGGGAACAGCACTACTGCCAGTGGGAATACGGGTTCGAGCGGGGCAGGTTCTTTTTGCGTCCCATGCCGGACTCAGAAGAGGAAAACGGCGAATGCTGGCGCGAATGGGCGCCATGACCCACGGGGGGGCTCTGATCAGTAGCGCAGCAGGCCAGCCGTTGGGCGGAACCGCACAGCGGATTGGAGAGGCGCTGCGGCGGTTCAAAGTCGTGACGGTTTAGACGGTGGCGCGGCGGACATTGCGGGCGGAGGGATTGGACCAGGTGCGGAGCTTGCTGCCGGCGTCTTTGAGGTTGATGGCCTGAGACATCGCGGTTCCTCTATAATTTGAATTCTGTTGAGGAACCTGGCGGTGTGGTGGTAAGCTATGGCGAAGATGGTGAACCCGTGAGCGTGG
Organism: Candidatus Latescibacterota bacterium; assembly: GCA_007136405.1. Lineage (GTDB taxonomy): Bacteria > Latescibacterota > UBA2968 > UBA8231 > UBA8231 > SLHA01. Next base: position 2,467 of record SLHA01000144.1, on the reverse strand, counting down.
AGTTCCTGCACGCCGCTGTCCGGAATCTGGTTCAGGCTGGCGGACTCACGGTGACGCTTGAGGGAAAGGCCGCTGAGATTGTGGCTGGGCAAGAAGTTTCCCATGTGCCTGCGGCACAACCTGGTACATGAAACCGTACGGGGGCGAACCGCCTGCAGCGGCTGGCGAGTTTCATAATAGCAGAGTGAAACCTCCTGATATCCGCGGATGGGTTACCACCTGTTCTGGGTTCGTCGCGGAGCTGCTTCGATCTTAATGCGAGGTTCAGCACCAAGGGCGCCTCAAAGTGAAGACGAGGGTTCTCCTGACCGGTCCCTTCCGTGTCCCTGCCATGCTGCGCATATCTGACCAGACTTAGTGAATAGAGCGTGAGATCCGGCGCCACCTTCCGATGGGCCGGATGGCGATAGCACCAGGCCGCCTCGGCGCGCAACGCGGCGGCCTGGTCCGGGAATCTCCAGGACGCCACCAGCGCGAGCGGCCCGCGGCCGCGGGTGTAGCGCGCGCCCCGGCCTTGTTGATGCTGAGCCAGCCGGCGCCGCAGGTCGCAGGTCACGCCGGCGTACAGCGTGCCATCGCCGCAGCGCACTACGTAGACATACCAGGGGGTTTCGGGCATGATGGCAGGATAAGCGGGAAGAGGGGCAACAACAAGCCATAGACAGCAACGGTACGCTGATGGCCGAGATTGCGGCGCCGCGCCGGCGATGCACCACGTCGGGCAGCTGCCGTACCTGATGTCGGCCGGCTATGCCGGACCGATCTACTGCAGCCGGTCGACGGCGCTGCTGGTGCCGCTGATGTTAGAAGATGCGCTGAAGGTGGGGTACACGCGCAACCCGCAAACCATCCAGGCGTTCCTGGAGAAGATGGGCGACTTTCTCCATCCGCTGGACTACGATACCTGGCAGGATCTGGACCACGGCGCGCGCCTCTGAGAAAATAAATCTGTCCCCTTTTTCTGTCCCGTGATCTGAGGGGGAAGGCAGCACGCTGGAACACGTTGCGGGACCGCGAAGACGATGTAGTGTGGCGTGTGCGTGCGGGCGATGGCTGGCTGTATGTGTATCTTCTTCTGGAGTTCCAGTCCACCGTGGATCGGCACATGGCGGTACGGATCATGAGCTACGTGGGACTGATGTACCAGGATCTGCTGCGCACTGGGGCCGTGAGCCGCGGGAAGCCGCTGCCGCGTGTCGTGCCCGTGGTTCTGTACAACGGGCAACCCCGCTGGGACGCTGCGACCGTTTTGGCCGATCTGGTGGTTTCGATACCTGGTTCATTGCGGTGGTATTGCCCGCAGGTGCGGTATCTGTTGGTGGATGAAGGGGCTACGGACGAGAGCGAGCCCTTGTCAGTGCGCAACCTGGTGGCGGCGCTGTTTCGGTTGGAGAAGAGCCGTCAGCCAGGGGATGTGCGGCAGATGGTGCCAGAAACGGGTTTAGTATATTGGAAAAAGAGGATGATAATAAATGTTATACGTAGTTTTATAGTGCTATTTGTGTTATTTGTGTTTTGGTGGTATTGGGTTTTAGATGATTATGGATTAGTGGGTGAAAATAGATGAATGGCACCTGAGCAGCTTGAGAAAATAAATCTGGCCCCTTTCCCGCCCTTTCCCGTGTCCCGACCTACTCGCACACGGAGAACACTTGAAGGAAGAGCCGCGGGCTTCTTACGACGGGGTTCTCCGGGAAATGCCCGGTGTTCCCCGTGATCAGGTAGTTGGCGTCTCCGCCCAGCGCAGCTTCGTAGAACGGACGATCGTCCGGATCATCAAACTGAGCGTCAACAGGCGCCACGGTAACATACTCAGCCCCGTGCTCGATGAAGTCCAGAAACGCGTGGACGTCATACGAGTCAAAGAGGAACTTCGGCCGCCTCAGTACATCGGAGTACTCAAAGACGATGCGATTGTCCACCAGAAGCTGGAGCCGTCCGTCGAGCACCGCGCGAAGTATCGCTCCCGGTGCGCCGTTCGGGTTCAGCATCGCTGAGACGACAACGTTGGTATCGAGTACCACCCTCATCGCTTGCGTTCACGTCGTGCAGCGCGGATCTCTTCATCGACTTCGTCAACGGTCATCCGATCCAAACCAGAATCCCGGGCCGTCTTCTGCATGTTCTGGACAGCAGCCATCGCCCTGGCTCGCCGAACTGCAGACAGCGTCTGTTCCAGAGACTGGTCATTGATCGGGGTCAGCAGTGCGATCGGTCGGCCGTTATTGGTGATGATCATCTCCTGCTCTTCGGGCAGCTGCTTCCAGATCTGAGCCGGAGAGGTGCGTATATCTCTGACAGTAATGAACTTCATCGCCAGTACCTCCATGTGCGTAGAGTGTAATCTATTGTCACCCAGATGTCAACAATAAAAAAGGGATAAAAAGGGGACAGATTTATTTTCTCACCCCCGCGCGCTGGAGATCGTGCGACTTATGAATGGCGAAGAATAGCGCCTGAGCAGCCT
>SLHA01000045.1 GCA_007136405.1 Candidatus Latescibacterota bacterium | reverse complement strand
GCGCCGACCCATGCGCCGACCCATGCGCCGCCCTTTGCATCGACTCAGGCGTCGCCACAAGGGCCACCCCACGCGCCGACAGATACGCCGCCCCATCCGCCGCCCGAGACGCCATCCAACGCGCCGACAGATGCGCCACCCCATCCGCCGCCCCCCGTGCCGCCCCACGCGCGCGAGCTCATTCCGCTGCTCGAGATCAGCCGGCATGTTCCCGTCTGGGCGACCGTGGTTCCGGAGACCTGGAACGGCGTCGATGCAGACGGGCAGCCGACCGCGGTCGATCCGGTCACCGACTACGAGGCGTTCGAGGTCGCGGCAGCGCGCCTGGCACTGCTGCGCGCTCTGCCGCGGGCGGCTGTGAAGGATGTGCTGGCGCAGCACAGAGGCGGCTTGCCCTTCGCGCGGCTCGTACGCCGGATCGTGCTCGCTGTGGCCCTCGAACGTGAGCGGTTGACGTTCGACCAAACCACGGCACAGCAGTTTGTCCGCACCGCATATACCGCTGGAACGATGCGCGCCGAAGTGCGGCAGCGGGTACTGGAGCAGGTGGGGCAGTTCCTGGACAAGGCGCTGCCGGATGAAGCGATGCGCCGGCGGATGCGCGACGAGTTCGAGCGGGAACTCGTCGCGCTGGAGACCGCTGAGCATCCCGAGGCGCTACTATGACCCCGGGGTGCGCCGTGGAGATGCGGCGTGAGTGGTGGCGTGAGTGGTGGCGTTGACGCGTTCGCTATGGAGACGCGGCGTGAGCCGTGCGGTGGCCGCCTGGGCCGTGGAGCTGATGCGTGCGTCGTGGAGATGCTGCGTGCGCTATGCGGTGGCCGCCTGAGCCGTGGTGATGTGGTGGGCGCCTTGGCGATACTGCCTGCGCCGTGGAGTTGACGGATGATGCGTGACCACCTATATACCACCAGCCATAATACGGCAACATCACACAGCATGGTCAGGCTGCGAAAAGACTGGAGAATGTCATGAACAGAAATCCATGGATTTTCGGCGTGGGGGGGCTGGTGCTGGGCATCGTTCTGACCGCGGTAGTAGGGTTCTACAGCTTGCCGGGCATGATGATGCTGGAGGACGAAAGCCCCCGTCCCTTCGAGCCGACGGTAGCCGCGTTCGAGCAGGCTGTGGCCGATGGCGGGTGGACCGTCCTCGCGGTGCATGACATGCAGCAGATTCTGGAACGGCACGGTCACCAGGTGGCCGCCGTGAAGGTCTTCGAACTCTGCTCGTCGCGATATTCCGCCGAAGTCCTGGCGGAGGACGATGCCCGGCTCATCTCGCCGCTGATGCCGTGCCGGGTTGCCATCTACGAGAAAAGCGACGGATCCACGCATATCGCCCGCATGAATTCGGAACTGATGGCCAGACCGTTTGGAGGTGTCATCGCGCGGGTGATGAACCTTGCGGCTGTCGAAACGGAGGACATCATCGCCAGCGTGCTGCAGGGCGGCTCGTAGATCGGGCCTGCCGGGTTCGAAGTCCTGACTTTTCCAGGCCATGGACGCGAAACCGCATGGTCCGTGTCCGGCGCACCCGCCGTTGCCCGCTCGCGTCGATTCGGTCTGTGTTCCGCCCCGGCCGTGCCGCAGCCTGGATTGCGGCTGGCGCCGCCTGGCCTTTGACTGGGGCCGAAACCCGCCTTATACCGTGGTATCCCGCATGCACCGATGGCTATTCGCCGCGCTAACGTCGAGGAGATCCGGACATGAACGGTAATGTACTGCACGAGATGCTGATCGAGGATCATCGCCACGATGGGCTGCGTTCCGGAGAGGGGTGTGTCGTGGCCGCGGATGACAAAGCGCTGCTGTTCATCTACGGCAACTTTCACGGTCCAGCCGATCACGATCACGCCACCCTGGTGGAGCGCCGCTCCACGGACGGGGGCGTTACCTGGTCCCCCGCGACAACGGTTCTGGAAACCCCCAGGGGCGGTCTCAACGTCATGAGCGTCAGCCTGCTGCGGCTGGCCGACGGCCGCATCGGTGCGGCATATCTGGACAAGCGCTCCACGGACGATTGCCGGCCCCGCTTCATGGTCAGCACGGATGAGGGCAGGACCTGGTCGGATCCGGAACTCATGGTGCAGCGGCCCGGGTATTACGTAGTCAACAATGACCGCCTGGTGCAGCTGTCCAGCGGCCGTCTGCTGGCTCCGTACGCGTATTACGAGCCGGGCAGGATCGTGCGCCGGACGCCGGAAGGGTCGCCCTGTGGATGCCTGCTTTCCGATGATGGCGGCGCTTCCTGGCGGCTGGGCCAACAGGAGCAACGCATCCTGCCCCAGAACGTCCTGCGTCCCAGACAGGTGCGCGAGGGGGACGCGGAGACGGAGAAGTTCCTGGAAGCGCGCACGATCGTGGCCCAGGAGCCCGGAGTCGTCGAGCTGCTGGACGGGCGGGTCCTGATGTGGGTGCGCACCAACGGCGGCTACGCCTATCGCTGCTTTTCGTCGGACGGCGGCGAGACGTGGACGCCGTTTACGGCCATCACCGAGTTCGCCATGCCGTGCGGGCCGCAGTCCGTCTGGCGTCTGCCGGGCAGTGAGCGCCTGGTTATGCTGTACAACGATCGTGAGGGCGTGCCCTTCGGCACTCCAGAGTTCATGTGGCGCACGCCGTTGTCCGTCGCCGTATCCGATGACGACGCGGTCACCTGGCAGCGCCATACTCCGCTGGAGGCGGACGACAGCGTCAACTACTGCTATTACTCGCTGTGCTTTTTTGACGGTCGCGCCATCGCTACATACTACCAGGGCGTGAGCACACGGGCGGACGACGGCAGCGAACGGCGCCGGAACCTGCATTCCCTCAAAGTGAAGGTGGTGGAGCAGGGGTTCTTCGCGGGATAACGGCCGGACGAGACAGATCGCGCGGCCTCGGGTCTCACGGGGTAACGGGGCTCGATAGAAGGGAGAGGCGCTGTGTTTGACATCATCATCCGGAACGGTCTGCTCGTGGACGGCACCGGAGCCGCGGCGGTGACGGGCGATCTGGGTATCCAGGACGGGCGCATCACAGTGGTGGGCAACCTGCGGGACGCGCCGGCGGAAACCAGCATAGATGCTGTCGGGCTGGTGGTCGCCCCCGGTTTCATCGACATCCATACCCACTCCGATCTGACCTTGCTGGTGGATCCCCGGGGGCTCAGCAAGATCATGCAGGGGGTCACCACGGACCTGATCGGGCATTGTGGCACGAGCCCCTTCCCGGTGTCGGCTCAGTGGGGCGATCTGCAGCGTTCCCAAAGCAATCTGGGCGAGCATATCGACTGGAACTGGACCGACCTGGCGGGGTACCGCCACACCCTGCATGAGCGGGGCGTCGGCATGAACGTCGCACCGCTGGTGGGGCACGGATCGGTGCGCAGCAGCGTAGTCGGTTTCGAGGATCGGCCGGCCAGCGCGGACGAGGTCAGGGCCATGCAGCGCCTGGTGGCGGAGGCCATGGACCAGGGCGCCTTCGGTCTGTCCACCGGCTTGAGTCTGCCGCCCAGTGCCTACGGCGACACCGGTGAACTGATTGCCCTGTGTCAGGCCATGGCGGTCTACGGGAACAGGATCCACGCCTGCCACATGCGGGGCTGGAGCGGCCTGCATCTACAGGCGATCGCCGAGGTTGTGGAGATCAGTCGTCGCTCTTCCGTCCCGGGGCAACTGGCTCACATGGCGGTCAACGATCCGCGTCATTGGGGGGAGGCGGAAGAATCCATCGTGATCTGCGAGCAGGCGGTCGACGCCGGTATCGACGTGAGCTTCGACGTGTATCCGTACGCGGCCAGCAGCAGCGGTTTTTCCCAGTGTATGCCCACCTGGTCCCAGTCGGGCGGACGGCAGGCGCTGGTGCAGCGGCTCCGTGATCCGGACAAGCGCGCCGGAATACGGGCCGCGATGGAAACGGAAGGATTGTTCCGCGGCTGGCCGTGGCTGTGGGACCGCCTCATGGTGTGCGCTGTCGACGACGAACGAGCCAAACCCTGCGAGGGCATGACGCTTCAGCAGGCGGCGGAGCACCTGGGGATGGAGCCGCTGGACGCCGCCCTGACACTGATGGATTGGGACGACGGGAAGATGCACATCATTTTCTTCTATCGCACGGAAGAGGACATGCGCACCTTTCTGCGGCATCCGTTCAGCATGGTGGGATCGGACGGGCTTGCATTGATGGCCGGCGGTGTGCTGGGCACGGGCAAGCCGCATCCGCGTTCCTACGGGGCCGCGGCGCGGGTGCTCGGGCGTTACGTCCGCCAGGAGAAGGTGCTGACGCTGGAGGACGCCGTGCATAAGATGAGCGGTAAGGTTGCGAACCGGCTCGGCTTGACCGATCGCGGCCGTCTGGCCGCCGGCATGATGGCAGATGTGGTGGTGTTCGATCCGGAAACGGTCATCGACCGCGCCGCGTTCGAGCGACCACACCAGTATGCGACGGGCATCCGCTGGGTGCTGGTCAATGGCCGGATGGTCGTCCGGGACGGCGCCCACACCGACGTACTGGCCGGCAGGGTACTGGAAGCCAACTGATTACATGGTCATGGTCGACCGATATGGAACCGGCAATGCTGTTGGCCGGTAACGGCAGGTTCTGCACAGGTCTGTTGGGTAGCACGCGACCGCTGCCTGTACCTGATCCTGCTCACGGTCCAGGGCGCCCGTGCCCTCGTCCTGCCCTCGTCCTGCCCTCGTCGAGTCGGCGTCCTGCCGGCGTCGTCGTGCCGGGGTGGGGTCAGCGGCCGCTCTCCGCCAGGCTGCGAGCCCAGGCCAGATAGATGCCGTAGAACAGGCGCCCGCCCAGCAGGGTCCGCAGCCAGGGTAAGGTCCGCGCATCCATGGTGGTGCGGTACACCCGTCGCGGCCTGCGCGCCGTGGCCGCATGCACCATGGCCGCCACCGTGCGCTCCGGTCCGGGGCCGCGGGCGTAACCGGCTTCCATGAAGCGCCGGAATCCCGTTACCAGCCGGTGGTACGCTTCAGGGTGGTCGGTTCTTTTCAGCGTGTCCAGTGCGACGCTGTCGAACTCCGTCTGCACCATGCCGGGTTCGATCACCACGACGTCGATGCCCAGGTGCGCAACCTCCTGTCGCAGTGCCGTCGCCACCCCGTCCAGCGCATGTTTGGTGGAGGCATACCAGCCCATGCCGGCGATGGCCACGTGACTGGCGACGGAGGCCGTGATGATGATACGCCCGCGGCGCTGCGATCGCATGTGGGGCAGCACGGCCTGCACGACGCGGCCCACGCCGAAGACGTTGACGTCGTACTGGCGCCGGACCTCTTCCAGGGAAACGCTCTCTATCATCCCGTACGAGCCGTACCCGGCATTGGCATACACATGGTCCAGGCGTCCCTGCGCCGCGATGATCCGCTCCACACCCGCGGCCACCGACGCGGCATCGGTCACGTCCATCCGCAGCACTTGGGCGCCGCGCGCGGCCAGTGTCTGCATCCGATCCAGCCGCCGTCCGGCAGCATAGACGGTGTAGCCCCGCTCGAGCAGGGCCGCCGCGACTCCTGCGCCGAAACCGGAGGATGCTCCGACGACGAGGACGGTATCGGTTCTTGCCGAATGCACCGCTTCAGTGCCTCGATTCCAACTGTTTCCGGTCGATGCCCAGCACCGGTCCCAGGGTGTGCTGCAGCTCGAACAGGTCCAGGACCGGTTGCAGGTCCTTTTCCTGTGCGCGCGCCCAGTTGAATACAGCCCAGGCCTTCGCCGGCGCGTCCGGAGTGGCGTTGTACCGTGCCAGCAGGGCATCGGCAAGCAGGAGGCAGTAATCCAGGTAACGCTCCAGGATGTCCCAGGACCGGGCGACGGCCGGCCGGGCGTCGGTGCGGCCGGCCGCGGTGCGGGGACGCATATCGGCAACCACCGCGGCCACGTCCGGCCAAGCGGCGGCCGCCGTCTGCTGTTGATCCGCATCGCCTTCGCCACGCAGGACGGGTGGTGCGAACAGCTCCGAGATCTGTTCCAGAAACGCCTTGACAGCGGGCCCGTCCTCGCCAAACGCCGCGCGCAGGTGGTCGGCGACGATGCCGTCGAAGTCCGCCTCGCGGTTCCACAGCGTGCGTCCCATGACCACCATGGTGGTGGCCGAAGGGAAGAACACGCGCTGCACCTGACAGCTGACGAGGCCGTTCAGACCGATGTCGCGCAACCGCTGGATGTCTTCATGCAGCACCCGGGCAGACGCCATCTGGCCGGGATCCTTGTAGTGATCCCACATGAGATGGTAGTCGAAGTCGAACCCGTCACCGGTAAACATCTCCTGCCAACTGCGCAGGAAGGCGATATTGCTGGCCGGATCTCGCGGGAACTCCAGCCGGTTGCGTTCGAACGGCGGCAACGCGACGTCGTTCGCGGCGGCTGTGGCGAAGGCGGACGAGTAGGAGCGGGTGATGGGGGCGAACATGAGGATAAATCGCGACGGATTCCGGATCTGTTCGACCACGGGTGGCCACAGCAGGTCCACATACACCAGGAAGACGACGCGCGTGTCCAGACCGGCGGCAATCAGGGCGGCGTCCAGTTCGTTCAACATGCGGACGTACAGGTCGGCGGGACGATGATCCACGCACAAAGGGCACTCGCAATGGTTGTTGGATCCGTCCGCCAGCCAGAAATGCAGGATGTCGACGTCGTGATTGGTACGGGCGTAATCGACGATGGCCTGCACGATGATACGCCGTGTCTCCGGATTGCCGTAGCACAGATTGGTGTTCAGGGCGACACCGTGCCACAGGTCTCGACGGCCGTCGATCTGTGCCAGATGCGGTCGCGCTTCCTCGGGAATGGGCCCCTCGTGCTGGAACCACCCCGGTCCGGGGATGCCGAAAGGTTCGCAGGTCCAGCCGTGACCCACCATGTGCAGATCCAGGCCCCGGCGCTTGATCTCGGCGCGCAGGCGGGTGGTGAGCCGGGCGGCACGCTCGGAAGAGAAGCGCCTGCCGCGCAGGAGCGGATTGCCTACGTGCTCGTACCAGCGCTGGAAGAAGTTGAACGCTTCACGGAACTGGATGAAGTAGGCGTTGAAACCCAGTTTGGGCAGCCAGTCCACCATGTCGTGGACGTTTTCGTAGGACACGGCGCCTTCGATGCAGACGCCGCGATGCGCGTACGTGGCGTGCTCCACGGTATGCACCGCCTGCAGGGGGGCGTCCAGACTGGGGATGATCTCGCCATCGCTGCCGGGGCGCGGCCAGCGGCAACCCAGGGTTTCCAGATAGCGGTACACGCCGAACAATACGCTGCGCGGGTTGCTGCCGGCGATGTAGCCGCCGTCCGTGGTCATCGCTATGACAAAGCCATCATGGGTGGAATCGGTTGCCAGCTCCGTTGCGGGCAGGTCCGGCGGCACTCCGAGCCAGATGGCGCGGGAGGCGGCCCGGTACCGCTTGCGGGCCTGGATCTGCAGCGTGTCTCGGGTGGCCAGGGTCAGATAGCGTTTGAGTTCGGTGGCGGCGAAACGCACTGCCGGATGGTCGTCCAGCCGGATGATACGCAGGGTTTCCATGGGGGACCTCGTGATGTCGGTTACCGGGTCCGCGGCCGGTGGCGCAACGGATCCGGTAAGATCTGAAGGGGCAGTCGTGGTGAATCACTTTTCGATAGCCAGAATCTGGACCGGCACGGTGGCTTTCTCCTTGAACTTCCCGGCATAGTCCAGGCTGCCGATACCGGCGCCCACGTGCATGGGAATGGCCACCTTCGGCTGGATAGCGGCGGCTGCCTTCACGGCCTCATCGACCGTCATGACGTAGGTGCCGCTGACCGGTAACAGGGCGACGTCGACGCTCAGCGAATCCATGGCAGGGATCCTGTCCGTGTCTCCGGCGTGGTAGATACGTTGTCCCGCAAGCGTGATGATGAACCCCACATGACCGGCTTCCTCAGGATGGAACGGATTGCCTGGACTGCGGAACTTGTTCACGTTGTATGCTGGCACTGTCTGCAGGGCTACGTCCTGTACGGTCAGCGTTTCGCCCGGACTGACCACGCGTACGGGATCCGGCAGTTTGGACGCGGCCGCGGCAATGGTCACCACTGCGGTCTCCGGGGTGCGCACCCGCGCGATGTCTTCCGGTGAGCAGTGGTCGAAATGGTCGTGGGTGATGAGGATCAGGTCCGCTTTGGGCTCGTCGCGTTCGAGTTGATAGGGATCGATGTAGATCACCTTGCCGTCGCCTTCCAGACGGAAGCTGTCGTGACCCAGCCATTTGATGTGATCGATCATGGTGTCGTCCTCCTTGGGCGTTGCTGTTTTCCGAACGCCATGGTGGCGGACGGAGACGCTGCTGCGGCGTCTGTATGCCTGCAAAGGTACACAACGAGGCGCGCGGGCAAAACCGCAACGCCGGCAACGCTCCGGAACCGGAGAGCGGACACCATGGTGACGTTATTTTTACCACGGAGCAACTGATATGGTCTACCACAGAATCGTCGAGAGAGGTGTCAGCTTCGGATCGGCGCTGGCCATGGTCATCTCGTTCACCACGCATCAGTCCGTCCTGTGGGCCATCGTCCACGGTATCCTGTCCTGGATATACGTGATCTACTACGTGTTGACGCAGTAGTGCCTTCTGCCTGATGGGATGGGGTGCCTGCCTGGACCGCGGTGCGATGGCTGTCCCCCGAGCGGCTGTCCTCCACAAGGAAAATTGCCTATGCCGAGTTTCGCTGTCATCGCCGACGTCCATCTTCCCGCATGCACCCACAGCGCGCAGGAGGCCGCCATGCGCTGGGCGCTGAACCAGTGTGCCCAATGCCAGGTGGAGGTGATCGCCGCGGCCGGCGACCTGACGGCGGCCGGTGAGTTGACCGCCGTCAGCCGGGTTCGGCACTTGCTGTACACCGCGGCCGTGCCGTTCGTGTCCACCCCCGGAAACGCCGAGTTGCGCACCCCGGACGTCTCGGCCCGCGCCCGGTCGGAGCTGGCGGTGCCGGCGACATATCTGGGCGACGGCTGGTCCATGCAGACCATCGACACGGCCAACGGCAGCGTCTCCGCCTGCGAGAAGACGCGCGTGGAAAAAACCCTGGGTGACTGCTCCGGTGCGGTCGTCCTGCTGACTCACTGGCCGCCGTATGAACTACCCGGCGCCGATGCGGCCTGGCTGGAGGCAGTGTGCGCCGCTCATCCGATCCAGTTGCTGGTGGCGGGGCACAAACATTTCGATGCGGTTTCGAAGATGGGCGGTATACCCGTGCACCTGGTCAGGGGACTGGATCCGGACAAGGCGAAACACGCGCCCCCGGCTGTCGCGGTATTTAGTCAGGCGGCCTCGGGGAATTGGCAGCGCCAGGATGTTGCCTGGCCTGGCGGCGATCCCCGGACCTGGAGCGCGGCGAGCCGCAGCGAGTTCGCCGGCTGGCTCGGCGTGTCCACCATGTCCCGGACGCTGCCGCATCTGCGGGAGGCGACAGCGGCCGCGGTTCCGTGCGTCGAACTGCGCGCCGACGCTGCGCTGCAGTGCGACCAGGAAGAGCTGGCGGTCAGTGTGCAGCGGTGGCGTGCCACCGGTGGGCACACTCTGTCCGTTCATGCGTCTTATCTACGCTGGTCGGACGGTACCGTGAAGGGCGACACCTCGTTCGCGACCTCCGTCGACCTGGCGTTGCGCCTGCAAGCGGACCGACTCACCGTGCATGTCCCGTGCGCCAGCCTGAGACAGATGATCCCAGACTCGATGCCGTGGAATGGCTTTGCCGCTGCCTTCACACGTCTGCTGGCACCCGTGGCCGCGGCCGGTATGGTGATCGGCGTGGAAAACATGCACATGAGAGCGGGAGAGCCAAGGGATGACAGGCGGGGGTTCGGGTATCTGCCGGAGGAGTGCATGGCCTGGGTACGTCAACTCCGGGACATGCTCCCAGGTGCAACCGTAGGGCTGCACCTGGATCTGGGCCACGCCCGCAACAACGCCCCATGGTCGCAACGCTGGACGCTGGGACACTGGTATGCCGCGGTGGGTTCCGAGGTGGTCGGATACCATCTGCACCAGGTCAATGCCAACGGCAACCATCAACCGCTGCACCAACCCTTCGGGCCACTCATGTCTTTGTCCTCCTTCTTCTGGGGATGGAGCACCGGTCAGCTGGCGCGTGCGCCGGTATTCCTGGAGATCCGCGGCGAGCCGGGACGCGTATCGCGCCAGTATATGCTACATTATATAGGATTGAAGGCAGACTCAGATTCAGGTGCCGGAGCCTTGCCCATCGATCCATAAATATCTATACCCCACAGGAAGGAGAGGAGATGCTGACGTACCTTGGCATAGCTATTCTACTCATAGAAGACCAGGAGGCGACATGTCACAAATAGATTTCAAGCCGCCTAAAATGCCCTCCCAGCTCAATGCCAGGATGGTTGGGTTGATCGCCATCATCATTGCGTTGATAGGGATCGGTATGACCAGTTTCTTCATCGTCGATCAGACGGAAGAGGCTGTGGTCATCTTCCTCGGACGCTACAACCGCACCGTCGGTCCGGGGCTGCACTTCAAGATGCCCTTGGGCATCGAGCGCAACTTCAATGTGCCGACTCAGGTGATCCATAACGAGCAGTTCGGTTTCCGTAGAGCCGGTCCCGGTATTACCACACGCAGGGCGGCACGCGAGTATCCCGAAGAATCGATCATGCTCACCGGCGACCTGAACATCCTCGACGTTGAGTGGGACATCCAGTACCGGATCATCAACCCGCGCGCCTGGCTGTTCAACGTGGAGACCGAACCCGGTGGGTTGGGCATCTCGCCGCGGCCGCCGGCCCATCCCCAGATTGCGGACAACCGGGTCAAGACGATCCGCGATGTATGTCAGTCAGTCATCAACCAGTTGGTGGGCGACCGCGCCATCATCGACGTGCTGGGCAGCGAGCGGACCAACATCGAGCTGCATGGCCAGGAGCGGATGAACGAAATCCTCAATATCTTCGCCCTCGGAGTCAGGATCACCCGGGTGCAGTTGCAGAACATCGTTCCGCCGGTCGGGCGTGTTCAGGATGCGTTCGAGGACGTCAACCGGGCGGTTCAGGACCGGGCCCGGCTGATCAACGAGGGTCGCCAGCAGTATAATGCGGAGATCCCGCGCGCCCGCGGCCAGGCCCAGCAACTGGTGCAGGAAGCCCAGGGTTACGCGGCCCAGCGCGTGAACCGCGCGCGCGGCGATGCCTCTCGCTTCAACGCCGTGCTGGCCGAATACCGCGGCTCCCGGGAAACCACGCGTACACGGCTTTATTACGAGATGATCGAGGACGTCTTCAAAGATGAGACGGATGTCGAACTCATCGATCGCCATCTGGATAATTTCATCCCCTTATTGAACCTGCAACGTCAGCCGCAACAGGCTACGGGAAGGGGGCAGTAGCATGAACAAGCTTACGACAACGCTTATCGGCATCGCCATCCTCGCGATCGTCTTTGTCGCGCTGGGTCCCCTGTTCATTCTCAACGAAGGAGAGCAGGCGGTGGTCACTCGCTTCGGCGAGATCATCCGCACTTCCAAACAGCCCGGGCTGCACTTCAAGCTGCCGGTGATCGACCAGGTGACCAAGTACCCCAACCGCATCATGGCGTGGGATGGTGATCCACGCCGCATTCCTACCGCGGAACAGCAGTTTATCTGGGTGGATGCCACCGCGCGCTGGCGCATCATTGATCCAGCCCGGTTTTACGCGGCCGTGACTACGGTACAGGGCTCGTACGGCCGGCTGGACGAAGTCATCGATTCCAGTGTGCGCACCGTCATTTCGGGAAACCGGCTGGTCGAAGCAGTCCGCAACTCGAACATCATCAATGAGATAGACCGCATTCCGGCCGCCGGCATTCCGGAAAGCGAGATTGAGGAGGCCGAAACCACCGAGGAGTTGCAGGAGTTGCTGGACACCGAGGTGCGGCAGCCGGAAATCAGAAAGGGGCGCCAGGAGCTCTCCGACGAGATGATGGTGCTGGCCGAGAAGGCGACGCTGGATTTCGGTGTGGACCTGCTTGACGTCGTCATTCGCCAGATCCGCTATTCTGAAGACCTGACCGAAAGCGTGTACAACCGCATGATCAGCGAACGCAACCGTGTCGCCCAAGCGCTGCGCTCGGACGGCGAAGGTCAGCGCCTGAATATCCTCGGGCAGTTGGAAAACGAAAAAGCGCGGATTCTCTCCGGCGCGTACGAACGCGCTGAAACCATCCGCGGCGAGGCCGACGCCGAAGCCACCCGGCTGTACGCCGCGGCCTACGATCAGGACACCGAGTTCTTCGAATTCTGGCGCGCTGTCGAATCATACCGGACCACCATGCCGCGGTTCCGGAAAACCTTGACCACGGACATGGACTATTTCCGTTTCCTATATAACGCCGAGGGGCAGTAGCCTGTTGCCAGCTCCGGAACAGATCCCGCGCTGACCATGGTACCCCCATCCGGCCCCGTTGCCCGCTGCACTGCGGCGGGGCCGGTTGCCTTGACCTACAGGCTCGATCCGCCGCTGCAGCACCCGGCGTCATCGCGTGGCAGGCTGGCGCTGTTGCCGGCGGCCGTTTTGCCGTACCTGCCGATGCGGGGCGGACCGCGCCCGGTCCGCCGGTGCCGGCGTCAACACAAGATCAGGAGGCAGCATGAATGCGCGTGAACGCGTCCTGCGCGCCCTCAACCATCAGCAGGTCGACCGTGTACCCATCGATCTGGGCGCCATCCGCGCCAGCGGCATCAACGCGGTGGTGTACGATCAGCTGAAAAAACGCCTGGGCCTGGACACGCCCACCAAGATTCACGACACCCTGCAGATTCTGGCGGAAGTTGAACTGGAAGTCGCCGATCGCCTGCAGGTGGATATACTGCCGCTCGATGCCGGAGATGCCGCCTGGGCCGGCCAGGACGCCGCCTCCGGCGTGGAGCACCGGTTGTTCAGCGGCCTGCCGGTGCACTTCGCGCCGGGCACGCGCATCTACACCGAACCCAACGGTGACTGGGCTCTGCATGACAGGGCAGGCCAGGTATACGCGCGCATGCCCCGGGACGGATTCTACTTCGATTTCGTCCGGCCCACGATGGCCGCGGAGCGGATCGATCCGAGCGCGTTCCAGCCGCCGGACACCGTTCCTGACGAAACGCTGGAGGCCATGGAGCGGCGCAGCCGTCAGTTGTACAGCGACACGGACAAAGCGCTTCTGGGCTGGGGCGCCAGCATCTCTTTGCTGGGGCTCAGCGCCCTGTTGTCCGACAACATCACGCAGGGATCGCTGGATCTGTGGCTGTGCATGCTCATGACGGAAAAAGAGACCGCCACGGAGATGATGGGGCGCTATGTGGACGCGGTCATCGCCCAGATGGCGCTGTACCATCAGGCGGTGGGCGACCGCTGTGTGGCCTGGGGTGTGGCCTCGGATGACGCGGGCACGCAGCGGCGCGAGCTGATCGCTCCCGACCTGTTCGCCGAGATGATCAAGCCGCATTACCAGCGTCTCTGCGACTGGGTACATGCGCACACGTCCTGGAAAACCTACCTGCATTCCTGCGGCGCCATCCACGACTACATTCCCCATTGGATCGATGCCGGCATCGACATCCTCAATCCGGTGCAGATCAGTGCGGCCCATATGGAACCGGAACGCCTGATGGCGGACTTCGGCGGGCGCATCGTCTTCTGGGGCGGCGGTTGCGACACCCAGAGCGTGCTGCCCAGGGGCACCCCTGACCAGATACGCGAGCACGTGCGCAACAATATCGAGGTTTTCGGCAGCGGCCCGGGCGGTTACGTCTTCTGTCAGGTGCACAATATCCAGCAGGACGTGCCGGTGGAAAACGTTGAAACCATGCTGGCCGCGGCCGGCGAATTCGCCGATCGAACGGTACGCGGATGAACGGACGCTGTTCGCTGCATCCCGTGGCGGCAGCCACGGGCAACGGTGTTCGCTACAGCCGGTCAGGCCGATAAACGTACTGCGCCAATTCGCGTAACGTCCAGAGGTCGAACCAGTTCTGTGAGGGCACTGAGCGTATCCGCGGCGCCTTGGCGCCCAGAGGCCACCGCGAAAGAGGCTCCATGTCAGGAGCTCTGTGATCAACCGGTCAGTTAGCATGGACAGACGGACTACCGGCGGTCATGCCAGCAACAACGACAAGAGAAGACGCCATGGCTGAACGATCTTTCGAACAAGAGTGGAACAGCAAGGTCGAGCGGGTGCGGGCTTCGGCCTTCTGGCAGCAGGTTTCCAGCCCGCCCGCGGCGCCCATCCCGGCGCCCGGCGCACCCGCCCCGGCCGGATCGGTGACGCTGAACGCGGACTGGCATGCGTGCCTGGAAGGAGATACCGAGGCTGCCGGTCCGGCCGCCCTGGGGTTGGATGACCTGACGCGTTTCCTGGGACAACGGCTGGGGCTGCAGCTTCAGGGCCGTCCTGATCCCGGCAACGCGCCCCGGCTGGTATTCCGGTTGTCGCCGCAACCACGCGCGTCGCGTTGGGATACCCGCTTTCGCCTGGATGTCGCGCCCGGCGCCATCCGCGTCACCGGCGCCACGGAAGCGGATCTGCTGCGGGCCAGCGTATACCTGTCCAACCTGTGGGGTCTGCAGGGGCGGGCCAGCCTGCCGCCGGGACGCCGCACGGTACGGCCGGCCGTGCCGCTGCACATCGGCGCGGACCTGTGGGGCGGCTTCTGTACCACCCAGGCCTGGGTACACGGCCGCGAAACGGACGACAACTGGCTGGAGCTGGCGCGCGTGGGTGTCAACGCCGTGCCGGTGATGACCGTGATCGAAGATTACCTCCGGAATCCGGCGGCGCCGTTCGAGCTGCTAACTCATCCGCGCGCCGAAGAACACCGCGCGCGGCTGGCGCGGCTGGCCCGCCAGAGCGCCCGGTACGGCGTGTACATCGTGCTGATGGGTTACAACCCCAAACTCGCGCCCGATCACGAGCAGTTCAGCCGTTACCCGGAATGCGCCGGGGCCACGCAGAGCGGCCAGGCCTTCCGGACGCTGTGCAGCAGCGATCCGCTGACGTTGGGTTTCCTGGCGGATGCCTGGGCCGGGCTGTTCGAGGAGATTCCCGAGCTGGGCGGGGTGGAGGCGATTACCGGCGGAGAGGGATTCTACCATTGTTTCATGCGCTCCGGCGGCGGGGCGGCGGACTGTCCACGATGCAGCCAACGCGACGGGTCGCACGTGGTGGCGGAGCTGGTGAACACTACGGCAGCGGCCATTCAGCACCAAGTTCCGGACGCGCGTCTGGTGACCTGGCCGTATTCCGCGGGACATTGGTCTCACGATCGAGACCAGGAGCAGTTTATCGCCAGACTGGATCCCGAGCGCGTCATTTTCCAGAGTGAGATCGACAAGGACTCGGTCGACTGGCGTGAGGCGGGCTACGCCAAGAATATCTGGGACTATTCCATGAGTCGCGTCACGCCCAGCCCGCGGGTGCGGCGTCAGCGGCAGTTGTGCCGGTCACGAGGGCTGTCGTTTTCCGTCAAGATCGAGTGCAACAACTCGATCGAGTGTCTCAACGTTCCCTATCTGCCCGTGCTGTGCAACCAGCAGGCCATCTGGGAAAACGCCCGTAGCCTGCGTCCACAGGCCATCCATTCCCGCTGGATGTTCGACGGCGCCTGCAAGTCTCCATCCGAGGAACTGGGATACTGGGCGGTGTGGGGCCGGGACACGCCGTATGCGAATCTGCGCGCGTTGACCGGCGCCATCGCCCGGCGGGACTTCGGTGCCGCTGCCGCGCCTGCGGTGCTGAACGCCTGGGAAAGGTGTTCGGAGGGCATGCGCCATCATCCGCAGCTCGATTACTATGTCGGATCCTATTTCGTCGGGCCCGGCCAGCCGCTGGTTCTGGATCCGTCCAGCGCTCAGTCCGGCGGCGGGCTGGACCCGGCTTTCTTTGGCCGGTTCTACTGGCAATGGGAGACTTCGGCCACGGACGACGACACGGCCCTGGTGACCGGGAAGCCGCTGTTTTACGCCGCGCCGGGTTTCCGGGCGCTGGCGCGGCGCGGACCGAACCGCGGCCGCGACGTAGCGCTGGACGAATTGCAGCAGATGGCCCGTCTGTGGGAACGCGGCGCGCGACGTCTGCAGGCCGCGGGCAGCCGGATCGATCCTGCTTGCCGGGACCGGTATGACCAGGAGCTCGTGCTCATGCAGTTCCTGGCTTTTACCTGGCGCAGCGCCGCCAACGTGGAGGAGTTCCTTCGCTTGCGGGACGAGATCCGCGGGCATAGCGCCCAGTACTGGGTGCGCGCAGGCCACCGGCGCGAGAACATGCGGGACCTGAAGCGCATGACCGCACTGGCGCGGGACGAACTGGATATCGCCCGTCAGGCGTTGCAGCTGGTCCGTGGTGTCGATTTTCTCGATCTGAGTCTGCGGCTGGATATGGGCACCGCATCGACGACGGAGATCCTGACCGCCAAGATCGCCCAGGTGGAGCATCTGCTGTCCACCGAACTGCCGGCATGGCGCCAGGAACTGCTGCGCTGGTGAGTTGGTGATGCGCCGGTCACTCGCACGGCGCCGGTCCGTCGAGCCCATAACCGGGCAGGGCGCCATTGCTAGCTGTTAGACTGGTCCGGCGGCAACCGGTGGCGCGCCAGGCGCTGGTCCGTCGAGAACACAGCAGCATCGGCCGTCATGGTAAGACACCGGTTGAGGTCGGCGTCAACCGGCGGCGCGCACCGTGGCGACTAGCGGTCGAAGTAGCCGCACTGCGCTGGCTCAACGCGGCGGTTTCGTCCCAAAGCGCCCGGCGCTCGATTCGGCGCTATGGCAAGCGGCCGGATCAGGCCGGATACGCGCGTGGCGTTGGGCGCACGGCGGTTTCGTCCCGGCGCGGCGGGAGGGCAATCCGCGGCCGGACGGCTGCAGTCGCGCGCCGCGTATACAATCCGTACCCATTGCAGTGAACCGTTTCCAACGCATCACGGAGTCCTTTATGCTACGAGAATCGACACCCGCTATCTGGACCGCGTTGTACGCGGAGCAGCCGTTGCACCAGGCCCTGACCACGTTGGCGGCGCATGGCTGGAACGTGTTCGAGGTTTCCACCGAGCATTTCTGCGAGTTGGAAGAGGCGCCGGATCAGGCCGCGCGGATCGACCAGGTGCGCGCTGTCTGCCAGCAGCACAATCTGCGCCTGCCGCAGGGCCATGCGCTGCTGCAGGCCAACGTCTGCCACGCGGATCCCGAGCG
>SLHA01000017.1 GCA_007136405.1 Candidatus Latescibacterota bacterium | reverse complement strand
CGGCAACGACGGCACTCCGGTGCTGCTGCCGGACAGCCGGTGAGCGGCATCATTTCGCGGAACGGTTGACATGAACATCGCACGCGGTCCGGTCGAACGACCCGTTCTCACCTTCGTCGTCTTTCTGGTCATCGTCGTGCTGGGCGCGGTATCGCTGTCGCGGTTGTCCATCGATCTGATGCCGGAGATCACCTATCCGTCGATTTCGGTGGTGACTTCGTACGGTAATGTGGGCCCGCAGGAGATGGAGGAGCTGATCACCCGGCCGCTGGAGGAGAGCCTCGCCGCGGTCCAGGGGGTCCAGGAGATCGTGTCTACCTCCTCCGAGGGCATGAGTGTGGTGCGGGTGGCCTTTGAATGGGGTACGGAGCTCGACGCGGCGGCCAATGATATCCGTGATCGGGTCGATCGCACGCTGGGCCGCCTGCCGGATGATGCCGACCGCCCCATGATACGCAAGTTCGACCTGTCGGCGTTTCCCATACTCATCGTCGGTGTCTCCAGTGATCTCGACCCGTTGATTCTCCGTGAACTCATGGAAGACCAGGTCAAGTATCGGCTGGAACGCGTCGCCGGCGTGGCAGCGGTGGATATCTGGGGGGGCTTGAACCGCGAAATTCACGTCGATTTGCGGGCGGACCAGCTCAAGGCTCTGGGTTTGAGCGCCGACGCCGTGGTGGCATCGTTGCGGCAGGAAAACAGGAATGTTCCCGCCGGCCTGTACGAGCGCGGGAATCTGGAGGTGCTGGTGCGCACCCAGGGCGAATTCGCCTCTCTCGCGGAGATCGAGAACACGATCATCGCGGTGCGCGAAGGTACGCCTATCCAGATTGGCGATGTGGCCACCGTTACGGATGCCTGGCAGGAAGTGCGTAATCTGATCCGGATCGACGGCAGGCCGGGACTGCGTCTGTCGATCAACAAGCAGTCCGGCGCCAACACCGTGGCCGTGGCAGAGGCCGCCAAAGCGGAGATCGAACGCATCAACCGGGATTTTCCCCAACTGCGGTTGATCCCGCTGATCGATACGTCAACGTACATTCGGCAGTCGATCAACAATGTCGGCACCGCGGCCATCGCCGGCGGCGCATTGGCGGTGATCGTGCTGTTTCTCTTTCTGCGCAATCTGTCCAGCACGGGGATCATAGCCACTGCCATCCCCATATCCGTGCTGGCCACTTTCGGCCTGCTGTACTTCAGCGGATTCACCCTCAACATCATGACGTTCGGCGGTCTGGCCCTGGGAATCGGCATGCTGCTGGACAGCGCCATCGTGGTGCTGGAGAATATCTACCGGCATCGCGAGCAGGGCAGCAACGCCCGTCAGGCCGTCCTGGACGGCACCAGCGAGGTGGCTTCGGCCATCGTGGCGTCGGTGCTTACCACGGTCGTCGTCTTCCTGCCGGTGGTGTTCATCCGCGGCATGTCGGGTATCATGTTCAGGCAGATGGCCCTGGTGGTGGGCTTTTCGCTGCTTTGCTCCCTGGTGGTGGCCCTCACCCTGGTACCGATGCTGGCGTCCCGGTTTCTGCGGTATCGGCCTTCTTCCGGTGCCGATGATGCCACCGCTGGACGCCTGCAGCGGGTATACGACGTCAGCGAACAGGCCCTCCAGCACCTTTCCGAGCAGTACAGCACCTTGTTGCAGTGGGCGCTGGAACACCGCCGCGTCGTCATCGGGATCACCGCCGTACTGTTCGTCAGCGCACTCGGGTTGGTGCGGTTCATCGGCGTCGAGCTGATGCCGGCGGCCGATGAAGGCGAGGTTCGCATAGACCTGGAAACGGAGGTGGGCACGCGCCTGGCCATCATGGACGCTGCGGCCCTGCAGGTGGAGGACATCGTCCATCGCGAAGTTCCGGAACTGGTTTCGATGCTCTCCCGCGTCGGTGGTGGCGGCTGGCGTGCAGGCGGGGGACACACGGCGCAGATTCGTATCACGCTGGTCCCCCGGGCCGAGCGCCGCCGCAGCAGCGAGCAGGTGGCCAACGACCTGCGCCGCGTTCTGCACGGCGCCATCCCCGGCGTCACCGTCCGGACGCGCGCCGGACAGGGGCTCTTTCTGCTGCGTATGGGGACGGGCAGCGGAGACAACATCAGCTTCGAGGTGCGGGGCTACGATCTAACGGTGGCGCAGGCGCTGGCGGCCCGGGTGGAAGCCGTGATCCAACAGGTTCCCGGGATCACCGACACCCGCATCAGTCGTGATGAGGGCAGTCCGGAGAGCATCATCCGTATCGACCGTCAACGAGCCGCGGATCTGGGGCTCACGGTAAGCCGAATCGGTGAAGCCCTGCAGACCGCTGTGGGCGGCACGCACGCGTCGTACTTCCGGGAAGGCGGCAAGCAGTACCGGATCCGGGTGCGGCTGAGCGAGCAGGACCGTCGGCGTCTGGATGAACTGCTGGATCTGACCGTCGTCAACGCGCGCGGTGAACCGGTGGTTCTGCGCAACGTGGTGCATACGGAATCCCGCGAAGGCCCGGTGCGCATCGAGCGCAAGGATCAGGAGCGCACCATCACCATCAACGCCAACTTCACCGGTCGCGACATGGGATCGGTCATCGCGGATATCCGCGCCGGTCTGGCTGCCGTTCCCGTCCCGCAGGATTTCACCGTGCTGCCGGGCAGTGATTTCGAGGAACAACAAAGGGCTTTCCGGGAGCTGGTCTTCGGATTCGTGCTGGCTGTCCTTCTGGTCTACCTGGTGATGGCCGGTCAGTTCGAGTCTTTTCGCGATCCCTTCGTGGTGCTGTTTTCCATCCCCATGGCCCTGATCGGTATCGCCGCCACCATGGTGCTCACCAATACCATCTTCAGCATGCAAGCCTTTATCGGCTGCATCATGCTCACCGGTATCGTGGTGAACAACGCCATCATCCTGGTAGATTACACCAACCGGCTGCGGCGCCGCGACGGCCTGAGCCTGCACGAGGCGGTGCGGGTAGCCGGTGCAAGGCGCCTGCGGCCCATCCTGATGACGACGATGACCACCAGCCTGGGCCTTCTGCCTCTGTCGCTGGGTCTGGGCGAGGGGGGTGAAACCCAGGCACCGCTGGCTCGCGTGGTCATCGGCGGTCTGTTGAGTGCCAGTCTGATCACCCTGGTACTGGTGCCGGTGGTGTACAGCCTCTTTGAACAGAAACTGAGCCGCTCGCAAGCGCTGGAGGCAACACCGTGACGGCCCCTCTACTGATTTTGGCAACGCTCATGGCCATGGCCGCGGCAGTCCCGGCAATTCCCGCGGAGACTGCTACCATGGTGCCCGACACCTTTTTTGTGAGCCTCCAGGAAGCTCTGCTCATGACGCTGGAGCGCAATCCGACGGTGGCCATACAGCGCTTGCGACCTGCTGTTGCCGCCACGCGCGTGCGCGAGGAGTCGGGCGCGTTCGAACCCCGGATCAGCGCTCAAGCCGGCACGGGCCGCACCAGGTCCCAGCGGTTCCTGGGGACCTCTCCCAGCCCGTTCGAGTTGACCACGGAGCAGGTGAACACCCAGATCGGCATCAGCAGTCGTCTGCCCAGCGGCACCACGGTGGCCGCCAGCGCCTCCATAAGTGGTTATCTTTCAAGTATATACAGCGATCAGTATACCGGCGAGCTGGGTCTTACCGTAACCCAGTCGCTGCTCCAGGGCCTGTCACCTGGATACCACCTGGCCGGCCTGCGCCGGGCGCGCCTGGATGCCGATATCAGCCGCCTGGAACTCAAGGCAGCGGCCGAGACTATCACCGCCCAGGTGGAACAGGCCTATTGGCGATTGTACCTGACCGATCAGGAACGCGAAATTCGGGCGGAGTCCCTGAATCTGGCCAGGGCACAGTTACAGGAAACCGAAGAGCGTGTGGCGGTAGGGCGCCTGCCGGAGCTGGAACTGGCGGCCGTTCGGGCCGAGGTTGCCACTCGGCGCGAAGCTATGATCGATGCCGAAAGCCGCTACGAACAAGCCAGGGTCGGTTTACTGTACCTTCTCAATCCTCCACGCGAGGATGCCTGGGATCTGCAGCCGGCGCTCAGCGACCGGCCCTTCGTTCCCGCGGTCGAGTTGGATCCGGTAACGCTGCACGAACAGCTGGCCATGCGTTACCGTGCTGACGTCGCGCAAGCCGAACTCGATCTTCGCAAGGGGGTGTTGGATCTGCAGCGGACCCGTAATGGCCTTTTGCCTCGCCTCGATGTGTTCATTGCCCTGGGGCGCACCACTTACGCCGAGTCGTTCAGCGCCAGTGTCCCGGATCCCGGCAGCCCCTTTTACAGTGTCTCGGTTGGTGCTGCCCTGGAACTGCCGGTTACGCGGCGCGAGGCTCGTGCCCGCCATGCCCGGGCCCGGTACACGCACGACCAATTCGAGCTGGCCCTGAATAACATGCGCCGCCTGGTGCAACGCGACGTGCGCTCCGCTTACGTCGAGGTGGGACGTGCCAGGCAGCAGATCGAGGCGACAGGCGTAGCGCGCGAATTACAGGAGAAGAAGGTGCTGGCAGAGCAGGAGAAATTCCGGGTGGGCCGCTCCACCAACCTGTTGGTGTTGCAGGCGCAACGTGATTTCATCGCCAGCCAGTTGAGCGAGGCACGGGCCATGGTAGCGTACCTGGAAGCCCTGGTGCATTTGCATCTGATGCAGGGCACCTTGCTCGAGCGGCGAGGAATCCAACCGCCCAACGAGTCTCGTGAGTCTGTTGACCCCAACAAGTACCGGGGGTCGGCCGCACCATGAGCCCCAGGTGACCCCCTGCTATCCGCCAGTTGCAGTGCCGCAGCGCTGGTCTCAGCGCGCTAATCCGCCTGTGCCTGCCTGGTGTGCGCCATGGATCTCTTCATGCGTACAAAGCGCCAGACACCGAATAGAGACGTGACGACGCCCGCGGGTATGGCGATGATGCCGGACAGCCAGTACCAACCATGCTCCGAAAAATGCATGACCGACGCACCGGCGATCATCAGAGCGACCCCCGACCGCAAATAGGCGAGTAACGTCCGCTCGTTGGCCAGGACGGTCCGGTCTATGGCCAACTCGTCCCTCAGGATCAACTCGGCGCCGACAAACCGTTCGTATGGCGCCTGCGAGCGCCTGGTGTTTCCTCTGTCAGCGCTGTTTCGGGCCTCTGTGATGGACGCATCGGTTTCGTGCTCTTCGTTTTGCATACGTTGTCCCCCTTTCCTGGCGGACCATGGATGTACCGGCATATGCCGCATCAGCGCTTCAGTCCATCGCCGCACTGGCTGCTTCGATAAAGGGCAGGTTGCCGCAACTCAGGCCCCCGTCGACCACAAGAGCGTGCCCGGTAATCCAGGCCGCGTCCGCGGAGGCCAGGAACAATATCGGTCCGGCGATGTCGGCCGGCTCTCCGATGCGGCCGGCGGGATACAGCTGCGCCACGTTCTCGAAGAGCTTCGGATCCCGTTCAAGGAGAGGATCGAAGATGGGCGTTCGCACCGTGCCCGGACACACCGCGTTGATGCGGACCCCGTGGCGACTGTACCGGGCAGCCATGTTCTGCGTCAGGTTGACGACCCCCGCCTTGGCGGCACTGTACGGCATCACGGAATACGCGCCCAAGGCGTTGACCGAAGCTACGTTGACGATGGCGCCGCGACCGCGTTCGAGCATCGACGGCAGCACCTGGCGACAGCAAAGGTACACGCTTTTCAGGACGATCTGCTGGTTGCGATCCCACTGTTGTTCGTCCACGTGCAGGATGTCGTTGCCGTCGGCTGTCGCGGCGTTGTTGACCAGCACATCCACCGGCCCGAAGGTGGCTACGGCTCGCTCTGTCATGGCGGTAACGCTGTCGCTGTTGGCCACATCTACGTGGACGGCTTCTGCCCTACCGCCATCGGCGCGGATGTCACCTGCGACGGCATTCGCTCTGGCAGCGTCGATGTCCGCGATGATCACGGCGCCGCCTTCTGCGGCAAACGCGGTGGCGGTGGCCTGACCGATACCGGAGCCGGCACCGGTGACGATGACGACCTGCTCCCTGAAGCGGCTCATTCGATTCCTCCTGTGGTTATACCGTTACACAGGCAGATCCCCGTGTCGACGGCGCCAACGCGCTCTTACCCACAAGAAATGTACCCATCCATCAGTCTTGGGAGTCCCGGGCGATCACCAATGTTTCCACGTCCAGCAGCGATCCAATCCGGGCAAGCGTATCCGCATGGTGGCCGATCCCCAGGGCGAAATGATGCGTGGGCCCCGCGGCTACCCAGCGCTGAAGGAACGTGCGCACATCCGGCCGGAAGCGGACGTGCGTATTGGTGTTGCCCGTCGGGGGAATGGGACCGCGGATGGACTCGCCCTCGGCGACCACGAAGCGGAACTGCCCGTGTTCATTGACGCCGATACTGAGCATGGTGATCGGACCCTCCTTGATCCGGAACTCTACGCTGGCGCCGGCACCGGGTTTGCCGTGGTATTGTTTCAGGCTGCGCAGCACCGGCTGGTCCGCGGCGATATTGATGTGGTGCGGGCCGTCATGACCCACCAGCACGGAATCACGCTCGAAATCCACCGGATGAAACTCGGCAAAACTGCCGCCGATCTCAAGGCGATC
This sequence comes from Candidatus Latescibacterota bacterium, assembly GCA_007136405.1. Classification (GTDB taxonomy): domain Bacteria; phylum Latescibacterota; class UBA2968; order UBA8231; family UBA8231; genus SLHA01. The sequence continues at coordinate 37,783 of SLHA01000017.1, read as the reverse complement.
CATGATGAGCATGGCTACACAGGTTTTGATGTCGAATTCACCGCACATCGGAAAACCGGCGGCACACAGCAGCGAGTTCCCCACGATCAGATTGCTGACCACGGTCCGCAGTTCGGATCCCGCCTCGCCCTCGTAGTAATAGGCCAGTCCATCGAGGTCCCGGTCGTCGACGAAAGCCTCCAGGGCCACAGCCACGCGGGCGGCGGTCTCCAGGTCCTGATCGGTGAGCCGGACGGCGATGGGATCCGAACCCGGCTCCGGAGTGGTGAAAAAAGAGAGGATCTGTTGTCGTTTGGCGTCGATGTCAGAGGTCGCGGCGGTGCGATAGTGCGCCAGCAGCTCTTCCGCTTCGCACTGCACCACGTGGGCGCCAAAAGTCCGGGTGAGGCCCGTAGGATCCGTGTGCATATCCAGCATGGATTCCAGCACGTGCCCCATGTGCCCCAGGCGGGCGCGCCTGAGGTCATGGAGCACATGGGCAATGCGGCACCAGCGTCCCAATTCGGCATCTGCCGCCGGATCTCCCTCCAGTACCCCGAGCACCAGGTCCGGAATGCGCTTGCCCAGGCGCAGCGCCACTCCCGTGAACTCCGGCACGGAGCACAGATCGTCGTTGCACAACTGCATGTACGTCGAGCCCCGCGCGTAGTCCATGGCACTCAGCGGTTGTAGCGCTACGAGCACGACTGGCAGGTTCAGTTCGCGCAGGAGAACGCCGAAGGTGGACGATGTCGCGTAGGTCACCATGTCGACGAGGAGCAGGTCCAGGTCGGCGGCCCGGATGCGCGGAACGGTTTCGTACGACACCTGGGCCCGGTCCAGCATGCCGAAGCTCAGAACGGTGACCTGATGCGGTTGCAGTTTACGCTCCAGTACGGTCACCTTGGCCATCAGTTCTTCCAGCAGGCCGGGAAACTGCTGCCAGTAGGTATGATGCCCCACGGCGACCACGCCGATACGCGCGGTGAGAGGCTTGCGACGTGGAATGCGCATGAGATACTCCGGACTGGGCGGATACCGCCCTGTTTATCGAGATAAAGGCAGAGTTCAAACATCAGGCAGGCGTCCACGGGCAGTCGTAACGCGGTGGGAGGGATGCCTGACCTGGATATTGATCATTGATCAGCCGATCTCCACCCGCACCTGATCGAAGACCGTCTCCGCTTCAGCCGTGATCGCTTGCAGGTCCATGGAGGCTTCAGCAAATATACCCGTAGTGGTATTGTCGGACAGCTCTACCTTGGCTGTTCCAAGCACCGACAGGGAAGCTGCACTCAAGCCGGCCAGCAGTTGTACCCGGTCGCCATGGCCTTCCATGCGCAGAAACAGCGGCTCCTCGCCGAAAAATCCACGCCCCAGCGGGCGCGGCTGTCCATGCTGGCGCATTTCGCACACGACCTCGCCCGGTTCCAGCACATGGGCTGATATGCGGATGGCGGTACGCTCGCCCAGCGTCATGAGGATCCCGCCGCCACCGAGCGCAGTTCCATCAGCGACCCCGGCGTGGGCGTGCTGCCGGCATCTAAGCGTGTCTCGGACCATCTGACCGGCGCCGTGTATGCGGGCCTGCATGGCAAAACGACTACCTGTGACGCATGTCATACGGGGCATGTTCATGCGGACTATGCCCCGGTACGTGGCGGCATGGATGGTGATGCGGCCAGCGTCGATCTCGAATCGTGCTCGAGGTCCTCCGGCATGCCAGGTCCAGTCGTCAAAGGGCAGGGTATCACGGAGAACGGCCCTTTCCTGCGGCGCCCCGGCGAACCAGACCAGGCCTCGGAGCGCTTCGGAGGCGTTGGCTGCCGCTTCCAGGGGACGATGCAGGTGGCTACTCAGACCGTAATGGTGTAGAATGCGTTCTGCGGCTCCCAAGCGGGTAAAACACCTCCAAAGCCTTTGTTGAGTGTTCATATACTCGGCATCGGGAACGTAATATGCTCCGGCTGCCACGATGGTGCGCACCAGACTCTCCACCAGACGGCGGGCCCAGTGCTGCCCCTGCGGCAGGTGATCGTGAATCCAGCTCTTGCAGAGCAGACCAAGAGTGTGAATGGTGTACTCCTCATCCTGCAACAAGCATTGCTTCAGGTGTTCCCGGGCCGGGTATACATCGCCAAGGTTCAGGTACACGGAACCGGCAAACATATGCAGGTGGGCCTGGTCGGATTCCTGGTTTTCGAGCGTGGAGTACAGTTCCAGCCCGGACCTGATGTGCGACAGGGCCTTGTGCACACAGCCCGCCGCGGCATAGGCGGTACCAAGCATCTCATGTGCGGTGGCCAGGTCCGCCGGCGCGGATACCGATCCGAGCAGCATATCCGCCTGCCGGTCGAGAGCCGTTACGCGCCGGGTCTTCCCCAAGGCCTTCAACAGCATGCGCAGCACCAGGAAGTGCAGTTCCCTGATCAGCGCGGGTTCCTTGAGTGCTCGTTCAGCCAGCTGGATGGTCTGGTCAAAGTCCTGATCCTGTACGTATGACACCAGGGCGCGTACGCCGCTGTCCCAGGCGGTTACCTCCGGATCATCCGGGGCCAGGGAAACAGCCTTGTCCAGATGGGGCTGGCTGGGGTGTCCGGTAAAATGGTTGACCAGAGCGATACGGCACAGCAACAGCGAACGGGGCCGGGCGGAGCGCGTGTATGTCAAAGCCGTTTCGTAATATGCTCCGGCGATGGCGTACTCCTGGGCGCCCCACAGGTGTTCGTCGCCCAGATGCTGGTACAGAAAGAGCAACAGGTCCGGATTACAGGGCGAAGTGCCACGGGCCTGCCACAGCGACTCCAGATGGGTCTGTATGGACATCTGCCAGGTCTCGGCAGGTTTGGACGCTGGCGTCTGGCGGCTGTTTCCCGCGCCAGGTTGGTGTCGAGTGGGTGGTCTTACGTCAATGCCGGTAATGGCGCCATTACCGGCATTCAGCCAATCATTGCCACCGCCCAGAAGAAATTCGCTGGATATCACCCCGCGCGTGTGGCATTCGATGAACTTGGCCAGTTGCGCGGCCGTGGCATCCCGCATGCGCGTGACCCGGCCATTCAGGGCTCGACTGATGGACTGGCGGCTGAGGCGTTGCCCCTGACGCGCGGTCCATCGTTCGGTATACTCGAGCGTGAGGCCAGGGCCATCATTCCACAGCTGCCTGAGATGCTGGCAGATGATATGCGTGGTGCGCTGGCTGGCCATAGGCGCCTGTGGGCGTGAGAAGACGTGAAAAAACGTGATACCGTGAAAAAACGTGAAAAAGCACTCTGGACTTCCGCAATCCCGGCCCGTTATTTTACCAATGTACACAGTCTGGGGCAAAACCAGGCGGCCTGGTGCCAAACCAGGCTGATTTCCCTGACAGGGTTCCCTGGCAACAGGGTCACCGGTGATTCAACCCGGGCAGGTTCGTGCGTATCAATACAGGGGTGGGGCCCGTACGCGCACGGCTTGCCCGGGCTTTCTTATGCCGGGCCTGTATACCGGCTTCGTGCCCGGGGCACCATGGCCAATGACTATTTCCTGCTGGCCATGTGTCCCGGTTTCGATGTCATTACATCGCGCCCGCCCGTTGATCGGCCTGGCACCGCGGCCTGGTGAATCGAAGATCGACTTCAACCCGGCAAGCCACCTCCCAACACTCAGGTTGCTTCCTGTTTCGCACCTTCCGTACGTTTACGGTGACCAGGACCGGGCTTTGCCGGTCGCGGCCTTAACCCGGTGCGGCCACCAGGTTGTGGCCATCGGCGACAGCCACCGCGTGCTACCACCGGGTGTGGCCACCAAGCGCGGCTACCGGTCGCGGCCTTGAACCGGTGCGGCCACCCGGTGCTGCCGTAACCGGCGGCAGCCACCAGGGGCGGCCACGAAGGGCTGGTGCAACACCTTAACCACGCTGTTCCTGGTTTCGCCGACGGGCGCTTCTGCAGCCTGCGGCGCACACGTAGCTGTAGTGTGGTATCGGTTCCGGAGCGCGGATGCGGTGTCGCGCCGGAACACGCGAACGAGCAATCAATCGACCGCCAGGCGAAAGCCGGCGTACTGGTAGCCGTCAGCCGCAGGATAATGATATCTGCAGGTACAGGCCGTTCCGGCGGCCGAGGACAGCACGGTTCCACCGCGCAATACGCGATTGGCGGATCCGGAAGCGTCCTGGGTCCATTCTGCCGCGTTACCGTGCATGTCGTACAGTCCCCAGGGATTGGGTTTTTTGCGGGCCACCGGATGGAGGCGCGCACCCGCATTGCCTGCGTACCAACCGTGCTGGGATACCTGGCGGCGATCACCATCCCAGGGCCAGGGTGTAGCGGAGCCGGCCCGGCAGGCGTATTCCCACTCGGCTTCGGTAGGCAGGCGGAAGCCGGCGCCGGTCTCCTGATTGAGTTGCTGGATGAACTTCTGCACGTCAGCCCAGGACACGCGGGTGATGGGTTCGTCCGGCCGGTCGGTGAGCGGTTCTCCGGAAATGGCGTGCCACTGCCGCCGCGTGGTTTCCGTAGCGGCCAGCCAGAAGGCGTTTCTGATCCTGACCTTGCGCGGCCCTTCCTGCTGCAGGATGTTGCCTGGACAGGCCTCTCCTCCCATACGAAAGCTGCCGGGCTCTATACGGACGAAGCGCAGGGTCGTGGCCTGGCGATCGCGGTAGACAGACAACAGGCCTTCTGCGGCGTCCCAGTGAATGCCCTTGACAGCGCTCTCCTGCTGATTGCGGCGGGTATCACAGCTGGAGAACAACAGGATGGCCAGTACGAGATGAATCCAGTTCATAGCTTATACGGACAGGGTCTGCTAGCGGGAGAACCCGCACCGATGAACGGAGACCGTCCACAGCACCATCGTCGCGGTCGTGCGGACGCCGGTCGCCTGGAAGTGTAACCCGGATCGATGGACGGAGACCATCTCCGCCCGACATCTTGCCGGTCCCGCATCAAGCTAGCGGCATCTGCGGATTCCGGCAACCTGCGCTGGCGTCCACGAGGATATTGCGATCGAGCAAGGACAAGGGCTTTTGAGCACCAACCCGTCTGATTGGCTATGCGTGCACCGGGACAAAAGTCGGGCTGAAATGCAGGAACTGGCCTTTGTCCTGACGGCTCTGGGTATCGACCACTGCTTGCGTCCGGACGGAAGTGAATATGAGCTTCTGGTTCCCGCAACCCAGGCTGACCAGGCGTACCTGGAGCTGACCGAGTATGTTGCCGAGCGTCAGGCATGGCCGCCACCCGAGCCTCCAATGCCCGCCATCAGCGCGGATCTGCGTGACGGGGCCGGTTATTGGCTGGTACTGCTGGGCGTCTTCCTCTGCCAACAGACCGGCGCGTTCGGCGCGGACTGGCTGGAGGCTGGAAAACTCCAGGCAGGGCTGATCGTCCAGGGTCAATGGTGGCGCACGGCGACTGCACTGACTCTTCACGCAGATGGACCGCATCTGTTTGGCAACCTGCTGTTCGGCACTCTCTTCGGCCTGCTGCTCACGCAGGAGTTGGGCCGGGGGCTGGCATGGCTGTCGATACTGCTGGCCGGTGCGGTGGGTAACGCCCTCAACGCCTGGATTCAACCGGCCGGTCACACGTCGGTAGGCGCATCGACGGCGGTCTTTGCCGCCATCGCCATGACGATGGTATTACAGTGGCATCACCATGCGGGCCGAGGGTGGCTTCTACAACGGTGGACACCCATCATCATCGGTCTGGTGTTTCTGGGCTTCCTGGGGACGGCCGGGCCGCGGACGGATGTGATGGCCCACGTCCTGGGGCTGATCAGCGGTATGGCCGGAGGAGGGATACTGCACACGCAACGCCGTCACCTGCCGTCCTTACAGGTCTTGCAGAAATGGTTCGGGATGACCGCGCTGCTGCTGCTTGCGGGAGCCTGGCTGCTGGCCCTGCATACTGTGCGGTGATACCGGCAACTCGTCCTGGGCGGTCCCCCGGAGCCGCTCACCATGCCTCGTACCGGGGCAAAACAGGGATGAAATGGCCTGAATCCGCCGCTGGATCCAGGCGCCAGCAATAGTGTTCGAGGCCGTTGGTGACCAGCAGGTACCGGGCCCGGACCGACTGGTTGTAGGCGGCAACCTGGTCGAAGGCGAGCTGGTTCAGCCTCACTCCGGGCTCCTTGCACTCCGCCAGCAGCAGGGCAACACCATCCCTGCGATACACGATCACATCGGCCCGGAAAGGTTTGCTGTAGTAGTCCAGTTTTTTCTCCACCGCGATCAGCGAACGCGGGCAACCCAGATCCCGAACCAGATACTCGAGCAGGTTCTGCCGGACCCATTCCTCCGGTGTCAACGGTACGAACCGCTGCCGGACAGTGTCCAGTATACAGTATTGCCCGTCGCGCCTACGGATGTCAAAGGCGAAGGCACGCGGAAACGTCAGAGGAGGAGTGTCTGGCCGGCCCATTTTGTCAGCATAGCCCAAGGATGCGCCAGGGTCAAACGCGGGATTGACGGGGCAACGGCGCGGACGCCGACGCGGGTGCAGGCGCAGGCGCAACAATCTCGACATCGGCAGGTGCAAGAGACAGCGCAGGTGCAGGCGTATGAACCTGAACATCGGCAGGCGCTGTGGCGGTGCTGGAGCGATGTGGCGGATTGCCGGTGCTGCGCCGGGAAGCTGTGCCGTGTTGACCGCACCCTCGCGAAACTGCTTGTTTACGTCTGCTCTATGACTTGGGTCTGAAAGATACATACCCATGGCCGCGCCTACCTGATTCATCTCACACAGAGGTCGGTCTCATGCACTCGGAACCGTTGCCTGCATCGCGCCCCAACCTGATCCTCATGGTGGCCGACGACCACGGACGAGAAGCTCTGGGGTGCTATGGCAATCCCGTCGTGGCCACACCCAATCTGGACATGCTGGCCGGGTACGGAACCCGTTTTACCAACAGTTTCTGTACCACGGCGTCGTGTGCCGCCAGCCGTTCCGTCATCCTCACCGGATTGTACAACCATACCAACGGCACCTTTGGCCACACCCATGGCGTCCACCATTTCTCGTGCTTTCCGGATGTCCGCACCCTGCCCGCCCTGTTGAGCGAAGCCGGCTACCGCACCGGCCGCGTGGGCAAGCGTCACTACGCTCCGGAGCATCTGTTTCCCTGGGATTGGGAGCAGCCGGACGGCGCCTTCGGGCGTGACGATGTGCGCATGTCGGAAAGCTGCCGGGAATTCGTCCAGGGACAGGAGCCGTTTTTCCTGTACTGGGCCTCACACAACCCGCACCGGGCCGCTGTCAAACAGGATCATCCCCTGAAGCCGAACAGCTTCGGCAACCCCGATGAACCGTTTCCTGGAGATGTCGAGCAGGTCTTCGGCGAGGCCGACGTCATAGTACCGCCTTTCCTTCCGGATACTCCGGAGGTGCGTGCGGAGCTGGCACAGTATTACCAGTCGATCGCGCGGTTGGATCGCGGTATCGGCCGGCTCCTGGATATCCTGCGCGAAGCCGGCAAGGGCAGCAACACGGTGATCATCTACATATCGGACAACGGGGCCGCGTTTCCCGCCTCCAAGACCACGTTGTACGAACCCGGCATGCAGCTGCCCTGCATCGTCCATAGCCCGGAACAGCCGGCACGGGGTGTGGCCTGCGACGGACTGATCACCTGGGCGGATATCACGCCCACGTTGCTGGATTACGCCGGCGCGCTGCCGGATCAATGCCGGTTCCACGGCCGTTCGTTCCGCGGTATTATCGGACATGAGCATCCCGGCGAGTGGCGCGAGGAGGTGTACGCTGCCCACACTTTTCACGAGATCACCAACTACTATCCCATGCGGGTCGTGCGAACCCACCAGTACAAATTCATCTGGAACATCGCCTGGAAGCTGGACTACTCGTTCGCCAGTGACCTGTGGAGTTCGATCTCCTGGCAGGGAGCCCTGCGGGATGACCGGGAGTTCTTTGGTGCCCGTACGCTGGACGCCTATCTGCATCGCAGCCGTTTCGAGTTGTATGACCTCCAGAACGATCCCGACGAAGTGATCAACCTGGCCGGGCAACCGCAGTACGCTTCCATGGTGGCCGGCTTCTGCGATCGCCTGAAACGATTCCAGTGCGACACGAACGATCCCTGGATCCATAAGTGGGAGTACGAGTAGCAAGACTCCGGAACCTGCAGCCGGCATCTATGGCCCAGGAACACGATGCGTCGCCGGTCGACTGGACTTACTTGTGTGCGTGCCGGAGCATGCCTTCATTGTTCGCGGGTGGCTGCCGGACCGGCACCGTCGGATAGGCCCGGCCACCGAAGCACCGCCCGCGAATATCACTCCATTACCTGAATTCAACTCTGACATTCAACGCTGACTTTCGTCTACCGGAGATGCTCTTCATGGCCGCAACCGATATCAAGGTGATCGCCGCTCTCGACCTGACCGGCTTGCCGGAGGGCGAGATCCTGAAGCCGCTCGAGCCGTTGTCTGCCGCCGAGTGCGCCTTCCTGCGGATCTGGCAGACGCCGTTGACCCCATGGGGCGGTTTCAGGGTCAACAGCGATATCTATGTGGAACCGACAGCCACGGGACGGCGGCTGCGCTTTCCCCGCACCCGCTCCGGTTCCGCCGTCCGGGCGCTGGTGACCGGGGACGAAAACCTGCGCGACTGCTGCATCTCCGCCCTCGTGGAGCCGGTGGATGTGGAGATGGGACCCCACGCGGATCGCAGCGATTGCACGGAGGCGCTTGCCGGCATCGTTTTCCGTATGCACACCTCCCGTTGGTATTACCAGTTCGCCATCGAGGGACGCCGGCGCGCCGTCCTGTACCGGCGTCGCGATGATGAATGGTTCGTGCTGGCGGCACAGGATGTCGTTCTCCCGGAGGGACCGGTAGCGCTGCAGGTGGAATTGGATGGCAACGGTATCCGGGCCGCCGCGCCGGAGCTGCAAGTGGAGTTCCACGTGACGGACACCATGTTCGGCGCCGGCAAAGCCGGGTATCGAACGTTGGGAGCCTCGGTGCTGTCGGACCTGCGGATCACGGCGTATCCCTGGCAGGCGCGCCGCAATGCCCGGCGCGTCGCCACGTTGGACGCGGCCTACACGGAACGCAGCCGGCCGGTCCCGGATGCGGTTCTGCGTCAGACGTTGGATTTGGAGACGCTGGGCGGAACGCCGCGGTTCGAGGACTTCGCCAGCCCGGGGCGCATCGACATGCTGGTGGCGGCCAAAGATCGGTTGCGGGCCCTGACGGCTGCCGGTGAAGAGATCTGGCGTCTGGACGAACCAATTCGCAATCCGGTGTTCTCCCGCTCTCACGACGGCGCCCACGGTCGTCTGATCTATGCACTGGCCGGGAGCCGTAAAGTCGTCAGCCGGGCCAACGTCAACGGCAGCGTCACGGATCAGAGTGTGCAGAACGAAATGGTGATCATCCGCGGTGCCGACGGCCAGGTGCTGGCGCGGGCGGAGTTGCCCCCGGAAGAAGGCGACATGCGCTACTATGACTGGTCACCGTCCAGTGGCGCGCTGCAGGATCCAGACGGATTCGACATCGTGCTGCGCGAGTGGCGCCAGGACATGGGCGGCGGCGGTTGCCGTCTGTGGGCCCTGGACCGGGATTTGCGCCAGCTCTGGTTCCACCGGCAGGAAGGCGCGCACTATGGGCACCACGCGGCTTTGGCCCTGCACGATGTCATCGGAGACGGACGAGACGAACTGCTGGCCGGCGGCTGCATGTATCGCGGCGATGGCACCCTGCTATGGCGCCATGACGGCGCGGATGAGATGTGGAACATCGATAATGCCCGGCACTATGACGCCGTGGCTCTGGGCAACTTCACCGCGGATCCGGACGTGGATCCGGTGGCCTTTCTGCTGGGCGGAAGCGCCGGCGTGTACGTGGTGGATGCGCGCACCGGCCGGACCCGGGCGGTGCACCGGATCGGCCACGCCCAGGGCCGGGTGATCTGCAACCTGCGCCACGATTTGCCCGGTTCGCAGATTCTGGCGGTCACCCGCTGGGGCAACTACGGTATCCTGACGCTGCTGGCCGGAGACGGCACGCGGTTGTGGACCAGACAGCCGGATTACGTCGGCCAGGGGTGCGCCCAGGTCAACTGGGCCGGACGCAACCTGCTATGGACGAACACCTCACGACAGGTGCAGGCGTTGTACGACGCGCACGGACATAAGGTCAAAGCGCTGACCGAATTGATGCGTATCTACGGTAACGAGCCGCGCATGCGGGTGGGTGCCAGCGTCGTGCGGCGCGGCGCCGACACCACGGAGTATCTGGCGCTGAATTCGCGCGGCAAGCTGCACTTGTTCGGGCCGTCGGCCTAGTGTCCTGTCCGATCCATACGCTACATTACGCTACATTGACCGAATCGCTGCTCGATCCGTCCACTTTCCTGTCCGAGCGCCGATGCACTCCGGCCCGCCAGGCATCCGACAGGGTGGTCGGTGTCACCTTGCCTGGCTGCTGGCGGGGGGGTATTTTTTTGGGGGCGAGGAAATGTGGCCTGCATACCGAACGGGTCTGCATACCGAGGAGAGAAAACGACATGGATCAGGTACGCATCGGAGTGATCGGCGTTACCGGACGCGGCGGCCTGGCGCAGCACTGGCACGATCCCAGCGGGCGTTCCACAGTGGTCGCCGGAGCGGACGTCTCCACCCTGGCGCTGGAGCAGTTCAGGGAACGTGTCGGATCGGATGTCTACACCACGCTGCATTACCAGGAGCTGCTGGACCGGCAGGACGTGGACGCCGTGGCAGTATGCAGCCCGGATTTCACCCACGAAGAATATGTGTGTGCCGCCTTCCAGGCCGGCAAGCACGTCTTCTGCGAGAAGCCCATGGCTATCACCACGGCCGGATGCGATCGTATGCTGCGCGCCTGGAAGGAGTCCGGGCAACGCTTCATGATCGGCTTCAACATGCGTTACATGAACATCTTCCGGGTGATGAAGGACGTTGTGGATGCGGGTGAGATCGGTGAGGTGAAGGTGGTATGGGTGCGCCACTTCGTCGGGCATGGCGGTGAGTGGTACTACCACGACTGGCACGGAGCGTCACGCCACTCCACCGGTCTGCTGCTGCAGAAGGCCTCGCATGATATCGACATGGTCCACTGGATCACCGGTCACTACGGCCGGCGGGTGGTCGGCTTCGGCAGTCTGGATTACTACGGCGGTGACAAGCCGGACGATCTGGTCTGCAACGAATGCGACGAGCGCGATACCTGCGTGGAATACCAGTACACGGAACGCAAGGCGAACTCGATGAACATGTGCGTATTCCGCCGGGAGGTCGATGTGGAGGACAACAGCACTATTCTGGTGGAGCTGGACAACGGCATCAAACTGACCTACATGCAGTGCCATTATACCCCGGACTACTGTCGCAACTACACGTTCATCGGCACAGAGGGGCGCCTGGAGAATCTGGATGACGGCACCAATGTGATCGTCAAGATGCGCAACCGTTCCAACCGGTGGACGAACCTGGCCGACCAGCATCGGACGGTGAAACCGGCGGCCGGCGGTCACGGCGGTGCTGATCCGCTGGTGGCCCGGGACTTCATCGACATGGTGCTGGATGGCAAGGAGCCGCTGGCCACTCCTATCGCCGGGCGCATGAGCGTCGCTGTCGGTGTCGCCGGCACGTATTCCATCCGCAACGACAGTTGCGTGGTGGAGGTTCCCCCGTTGAAGCAATGAACATCGTTGCAGGAACGACCCCTGCCGAAGTGCCGCGACGGTAGCGCCGCGGATGCACTACGCAGCTCACGGACCCGGACTGACGGAGACCATACCATGACCATCACGACAGCGACATCGCTGTTGCCCACGGTAGACTTCTGCGGTCTTGACGTGACCCGGCTGATCATCGGGGGCAACCCTTATGGCGGCTTCAGTCACCAGAACCCGCAGCGGGACGCGGAGATGAGTTCGTACTATACCCCTGAGCGCATCATGGAGACCTGGGACAGGGCGGCGGCCGCCGGTATCAACGCCATGATAACCAACAACGAAACACCGCATGTCATGCAGGCCGTACGCCGCTACCTGGGTAATGGTGGTCATGGCGGGCAACTGCAATGGATCGCCCAGCTGAGCCACCGGGGTTTGGGCAGCATGGAAGAGGCCATCGACCAGGCCGTCGATACGGGCGCCCGCGCGGTCTATTTCCATGGCGGGATCATCGATCAGCTATTCGCTGCCGAGGATGCCGGGACGTTGCGGGACTGGGTGCATCACGCCCGTGCGCTGGGCATACCCGCAGGCGTTGCGGCCCACGCGCCGGCGGCCCACGTATGGGTTGACGGACTGGATCTGGTGGACTTCCATGCGGTCTGCTTCTACAACTGCGGGAGCCTGCACGATGGTGCGGGGCACATGTTCCGGCTGGCTGACTGCTTTGACGCCACGGCGTGCATCCGGCAGCTGACCCGGCCCTGCATCGGGTACAAGATCATGGCCTCGGGTCGCATCCAGGCGACCATGGCCTTCGAATACGCCTTTGAAAGCATCAAGGCCGGAGACGTGGTCAACGTCGGCATGCACCGGGGAGACAAGGATGGCATGGTGGAGGAGAACGCCGCCATCGTACGCCAGATCCTGGGATGCCAGACCGCGGAGTCGCAGGAACTGCTGGCGGCGACGCAGTGGAAATAGCACCTGAACCCCAGGGAATCTGCGGCTGGCCCGGCAGGAGCCACCGTTACCCGGCTGGCGCGTTACGCATAGGCGGAACCCAAGCCGGGAATCGACTTGCAGGCGTGCAGTGTGTCGGTCGATGCCACACAAGTGGGTTGCGGTTTACGGGCCGGCGCGGCGCATTCTCGAGGGTTGCCCGCCCACCGCCTGCAGTTGGATCCAACGGCGCGTCAGGCGGCCGGGATGCTGTCAGCCGGCCGTATGCCGGGTGTAAGCAAATACGCAGGCTGTAAGCACTCCGTTTGCGGGCCGAACGCATGCCGAAAACAGCCGTCCCGCCCCGCCGCGACCACACGCGTTACGGAGGCACCATGGTGGTTTCTCATGTGCGTTTATTCGACGCGCAGGCGGACGCCCGGTTGAGTACTCATTGGCCTACAAGGCAGGCATCATGAAATTACTGCGCGGCCCCTGGTTGTGGATCCTGGCGGCACTGATCATGCTGTTGACTGCAGCCCTGGTGCCTGCATCCTCAGGACTGTGGCGGATGATCGACTATGAACGACGATTCCTGGCCGTGGTGGTAGCGGTCTTCTGTGGCGCCGTGGTGTACTGGATCCGGCACGCCCGGCAGGGTGGTGAGATCACGGTGCGCCGCGTTCCCGGACTGGAAGCCATCGACGAAGCCGTGGGCCGAGCCACGGAGATGGGCCGGGCCTGCATCTTCGTTCCCGGCATCCAGGACATGAACGAGGTGCAGACCATAGCCAGTATGACGGTGCTTGCCCGTGTCGCGCGCACCACGGCCCAGTACAATGCCATCGTCCAGGTGCCCACGGCCAAGTCGCTGGTAATGACCTCGGCGCGGGAAGTGGTGCAGGCGGCCTATTTGGCTGTGGGGCGTCCGGATGCATACAACCCGGACAGTATCTATTACGTCACGGATGAACAGTTCGGATACGTCGCGCATCTGTCCGGCATGATGGTGCGGGACAGGCCCGCCGCCTGCTTCTACATGGGCTCCTTCTTCGCCGAGTCGCTCATCCTGGCGGAAACCGGCAACGCCATCGGCGCTATCCAGATCGCCGGTACCGCTCAGCCGGCGCAGTTGCCGTTCTTCGTAGCCGCCTGCGACTATACGCTGATCGGTGAAGAATTCTTTGCGGCATCTGCCTATCTGTCCGGCTCGCCGGCCGAGTTGGGCAGCCTGAAGGGACAAGACGTCGGTAAAATCATCGTGGCCGTCATCCTGCTCATCGGGGTGACGCTGGCCACCGTGGCGGAGATATCCGGCTCCCCAGCCCTGGCGCGAGCCGTGGAGTTGCTGCAATTCGACATCCTCAACTAACTCAGGAGCACGGGGATTGAAGCGAACCATCCCGTTCCTCATCGCATCCGTCGCCGGTTTCGTGCTGATCATCGCCTATTTCGTCCCCTTCGCCGAAGGCTGGGGGGAGAGCGTGTCCATCTGGTTCGATGTGCTGGCCGCCATCGCCTTCATTCTGGGGGGCGGCAACCTGCTGAAGAACCATCTGCAGAAAGTATCGGCGCGGAAGCCGGGCTGGGCCTACTCGGCCATCACCGTGGCCGCGTTCGCCCTGACTTTGTTCGCCGGACTGGCCAAGCTGGGCGCCACCCCCAATCCGCAATATCCGGCCAGCAGCGCCTGGAGCGGCGCATACCGGGAGACTGGCACCGTCTTCTGGTGGATTTACGAATACGCCTTCGTTCCCCTGACGGCAACCATCTTCGCACTATTGGCCTTCTACGTGGCCTCGGCGGCCTTCCGGGCCTTCCGGGCGCGCAATACAGAGGCCGCCCTGCTGCTGGGTACGGCATTCATCATCCTTCTTGGGCGTACCTTTGCCGGTGTCTATCTCACCAGCTGGCTGCCTGACTCGCTGTACGGTCTGCGCATAGAAAATCTCAGCGTGGACATCATGCGCGTGTTCGTAACTGCCGGCAATCGCGCCATCATGATCGGTATCGCGTTGGGTACTGCGGCTGTGTCGCTGAAGATACTGCTCGGCGTCGACCGCTCCTACCTGGGGTCAGGAGACGAGTGAGCATGCTGTCCATCCTGCGCAACCTGGACCGGCGGTTGATCTTCCTGATGATGCTGCTGGCGGTGGCCGTTCCCATCCTGTTGCAGTCGCGTTTCCCGGAGAAACCGTCCGGCCTGGCCCAGGCCGTGTTCGACGAGATCGAAGCCTTGCAACCCGGCGACCGGGTACTGCTGGCCTTCGACTTCGATCCGGCCTCGGAGGGGGAACTGGGTCCCATGGCCACCTCGCTCACCTACCACTGTGCCCAGAAGGAGCTGCGCCTCTATTTCATGGCGCTGTGGCCGGTGGGTCCGCAAATGATCAGCAACGTCATCCAGGATGTCATACGCCGGGACTTTCCCCACATGGTGTATGGTGAGGACTACGTGGATCTGGGATTCAAATCCGGCGGTGAAGGCGTCATCAAGGTCATCCTCACAGACCTGCGTCAGCTCTACACTACGGATGCCCGCGGCACGCCGTTGAACAGGATCCCCATGCTGGAGGATGTGACCGATATCCGCCAGATGGACCTGATCGTCAGCCTGTCTGCCGGTACTCCCGGTACCAAGGAGTGGGTCCAGTACGCCGTCACCCCCTATCCCCATGACCTGCGCATCGTCGCCGGGTGCACGGGTATCCAGGCGCCCCTGCTGTATCCGTACATCCCGCAGCAGTTGCCGGGGCTGCTGGGCGCCATCAAGGGTGCCGCCGAATACGAGGAACTGGTCATGCAGGCGTATGCCGGGGAAGACCCGCCGGCGCGCTACGCGGAAGCGCGCCGGCGCATGGGGCCGCAGCTGGTGGCGCATGTCCTGATGATCCTGCTGATCATCGCCGGCAATGTGGTCTACTTCACCGAGCAGAAGCGCGGGAGACGATGATGCAGCGGTCGACGATGCTATGGACATTGGTTATGGTCGTTGCCGCCGCCTTTCTCATCGGGCGGACGCTGCAGGGCGAAGGAGGCCGGGGCAGCGCGTATGTGCGCGTGGTGCCGCGTGCCGTGGACGAAGATCACCCAGAGGGCCGCTGGCAGGGGGTGGAACGGGTGGATCCGGCCGAATACTGGCGGGCCCAGGCCGCCGATCCTGCCCAGACTGCCGTACGCTGGAGTCCGGCGAACACCGTGGGCATCTGGCTCGCAGCGTTGTTCACCCTGGCCGTGCTCTCTTTCCTGGCCGGCGACAACCCGGTTTACAAGGTGGCGGAATCCATCCTGGTCGGCGTCTCGGCGGCGTACTGGATGGTGGTCGGCTTCTGGGAAGTGCTCGTCCCCAATCTGCTGGGCAAGCTGATGCCCGGCGTCATCCAGGCATGGGCGCTGCCCGGTCTGGAAGCCGAACCCGACCTCTCCTACCTGGTGCCGCTGACGCTGGGGGTCCTGTTGCTGTGGAGACTGGCACCGCGCGGAGCCTGGATTGGTCGCTGGCCCATGGCATTCATCATCGGCGTATTCTGCGGATTGCGCCTGGTCACCTACATCCATGCGGACTTCCTCAGCCAGATCCGCAATAGTATCGTGCCGCTGGTGGTGATGAACGAACGCGGTTTCGCGTTCTGGGATTCGGTGCGCAACGTGCTGACGGTATTCGGCATGCTGGCCTGCCTGGTGTACTTCTTCTTCTCCATCGAACACCGCGGTGCGGTGGGCAAGTGCGCCCGGGCGGGCATCTGGGTGCTGATGATCACTTTCGGAGCGGCTTTCGGGTACACCGTGATGGGGCGTATCGCCCTGCTGGCCATTCGTCTGGAATTTCTCTTCGACGACTGGCTCTGGCTCATCGACCCCAACAACCGGCGTGTGGTGGACGGCGCCACCGCCCTGTTGCAATCGGCGGGCATACTCTGATTTTGGTGCCTCCGGAAGCCGTGGCGGGATTGACCGCGCGGCGGAGCCAGGCCTAGTCCACCACGGCTCCCATGAACCATGCGCCGTTGCGCTGGTAGAGCTCGTACACCCCTTCCACTTCCGGCCGTGGCTCCATGCCCGCGGGGCACGCCAGCACCTGGTAGTAGTCCCGCTGCTCCTCGGTCTCCTCCCACCACCGCGTCTGGATACGCCAGTGATCCAGCAATTCGATCACATCATAATCCAGTTGCCGCCAGCGAAAAGCGTTGGGCGCCTGGTCTGGATCGACCGACACCTGGATGGGCAGCGAGAAGCGTTTCATGGTTGAACCTTGGTATGACCTCGGCCACGGTCACGGGGCCGGAATGGGCGCTCCTGCTGAACATAGTGCACAAAAAAGCACCTTTCATCGCCAATAGTATGGAAGGCAGCGCCAGGTCTGTCAAATCCGTCTGCATGTTTTTAGCGGCCTTGCGCAAATCACCAACACATTGGAACTGGCACCGGCATCTCGTTAGGGCCTGTCATCCAGCAAGTGTCGCATCTCGTGAGCGGCGGCCACGCGCCGCCCTTTGCGCGTTCACCCCACCACCTTCTGAGCGTGTCCGCCGCACCGCCCCTTGACGCGCCAGCACGGTCGCCCTATATCGCCACCATGATCAGCAGCCCGGCGATCCGGGCCAAGGGCCTGGATCGGCCGCTGGACCGGCCGACAGCCCATGTATCCGTTCGTTTCCCCCGCGCCCCCAGAGGTGACCAGTGGCTACCGATATCCATGTAGCGACCACCGGCGATGACGCTCATCCCGGAACCGAAGCCCGACCGTTTCTCACCCTCGCCCGCGCCCGGGCCGCCCTGCGGGATCTGCCTCGCGACGAACGGGCCGGCAGCACCATCTGGCTGGCGGCCGGCGACTATCCGCTGAGCAAAACCTTCGAGCTGATGTCCCGGGACTCCGG
The DNA here is from genome assembly GCA_007136405.1 of Candidatus Latescibacterota bacterium. Taxonomy (GTDB): domain Bacteria; phylum Latescibacterota; class UBA2968; order UBA8231; family UBA8231; genus SLHA01. The sequence goes on along the minus strand of SLHA01000017.1, from coordinate 20,331 downwards.
CACCGCGACGGCGCCGGTGACGCTGCGCGCCGCTCCCGGCCAGCGCGTGCGCCTGCTGGGTGGTATGGCGGTGACCGGATTCGAACCGGTGCGCGACTCTTCCGTGCTGGATCGGCTGGATTCGGCGGCGCGCGACCACGTGCTGCAACTGGACCTGGCGGCGCTGGGTCTGCGTAAGCCGACCCGTATGCGCTCGCGCGGCTTCGGCCGCCAGATCACCCCGGCGCACGTGGAGCTGTTCTACGACGGCGAACCCATGACTCTGGCGCGCTGGCCCAACGCCGAGGAGCCGGAGCCGTTCGTCCGCATCGCCGGCTTCCCGGCGGGTACCGGCCGCGACGACGGCCATGGCACCGAGCTGGGGCAACTGGAAGCCGGCTTCCACTACGAAGGAGACCGTCCGTCCCGCTGGGCGCCCAGCGACGATGTGTGGGTGCACGGATATTGGGCGTACGATTGGGCCAACAGCTACGAACGCATCGCCGCCATCGATCCAGACCAGCGCCACATCCGCACCCACGCGCCGCACGGCCTGTACGGCATTCGCCCGGGCCAACGCATCTATTATCTCAACATCCTGGAAGAGCTGGACACGCCCGGCGAGTTCTACGTGGACCGGGACCGCAACATGCTGTACTTCTGGCCGCCCGGTCCGGTGGATGACGCCGAAGTGATGCTGTCCCTGCTGGAAAAGCCGCTGCTCAGCCTGCGCTCCGCCCGCCACGTGGTGATACGCGATCTGACGCTCACCGCCACGCGCGGCCACGCCGTGACCATCACCGGCGGAGCCGGCTGCCTGGTGGCTGGCTGCACCATCAGCAACACCGGCAACTACGGCGTCTGGATCGACGGCGGCACCGACCACGGTGTGCAGTCCTGCGACATCCGCCACAACGGCGACGGCGGGGTGAGCCTGTCCGGCGGGGACCGGAAAACGCTGGAGCCGTGCCGTCACTACGTCCACAACTGTCACTTCCACCACCAGGCGCGCTGGTCCCGCTGTTACGTTCCCGCGGTCATCATGTCCGGGGTGGGCTCGCGGGTGTCCAACAACCACATCCATGACCATCCGCATTGCCCCATTCTGTTCACCGGCAACGAGCACCTGATCGAGTACAACGACATCCACGATGTCTGTCGCGAAACAGGCGATGTGGGCGGCATCTACACCGGCCGGGACTGGACCTACCGGGACAACGTCATCCGCTTCAACTACCTGCACGACATCCACGGGCCTGGCATGCTCGGTTCCATCGCCGTGTACCTGGACGACTGCGTCAGCGGCATCACCGTGTTCGGCAACATTTTCCGCAACACGCAACTGGCCGCCTTCATCGGCGGCGGCCGGGATTGCACCATAGAAAACAACTTGTTCATCGACACCCAACCAGCGGTGCAGATCGACGGGCGCGGGCTGTCGCCGCGTGAGGTCTGGCAGAACATGGTGAACCAGACCATGAAGGAGCGGCTGTTGGCCATGGATCACCACCATCCGCCGTATTCCACCCGCTATCCGCAACTGATGGAGATCGACCGCTGGCTGGCCGTGGGCAAAGGTGTGCCGCCCGAAGGCAATCGCGTCCTCCGCAACATCTTCATCAGCGGCGAATGGTTGAAGATTCACTGGGAAGCGCGCACCGAACTGGTCGATGTCCGGGCCAACTGGCTGGACGGCGACCCGGGCTTCGTAGACCCAGATCAACCCGAGCGGGCGCACTTCGCCCTGCGCGCGGATGCGCCGGTGCTGCGGCACATCGGCTTCCAGCATCTGCCGACTGAGCGCATCGGGTTGTGCGTGGACGAATACAGAAACGAAGTGGCGTGACGGCAACCGCGCCGCTAGAACGAGCGGACACACGCGTCATGTAAGGAGTTGACATCGCGCCGAACCAATGAACTGGTGCGCGTCATGCAAGAGCTGACACACCCGGCACGATCGAGTTGACACCGCGCCGGGGGACAGGCTTGACACGCGCCGCTATCGCTAGGACGAGCGGACACACGCCCTGTGCGCGTAACGTTGGATTGCGACAGATGCTCATCAAGACCGATCACGAGATCATCGATGCCCTGGAGCACAATCTTCATCACGCCGCTCTCAGCACCCCGCGGCGCCGGCCATGGATTCCGGAGGAGCGCGAGGAGATCATCCGGCTGACGAAGAAATGCCTCGGCATACGCGACGAATGGATTCCGCGCATCGAAGCGGAGATCGCCGGGGCCATCGACCACGGTGAGGTGTCCATCCAGATGCTCAGGGCGACATCCTGGGACGGTTGCTTCTGCGCCGCACACCTCTATGTCCCGCAAGTCACGCGGAACGAATCCGCAGGTCGCCTGCCGCTCGTACTGCTCTGCTGCGGTCATGCGCAGGGTGGCAAACAGGCCGAGGGGTACCGTCGCATGGCATGGAGCCTGGCCTGCCAGGGATTCGCCGTCCTCGTACCCGATAATATCGGCCAGGGGGAGCGGGCCGCAATGGGACATCGCGACGCCGTCGCACCCTTTCGCTGTGGTCTCTCGGTTCAGGGTCTGATCGTCATGGAGACGATGGCCTGGTTGCAGTGGGCGTTGCAAAACAAAATGTTCGACAATAACAGAATAGCCGCCATCGGCAACTCCGGCGGAGGAACCCTTACCCTGTTCCTCGGGGCGCTCTGCAGAGATGAGCTTGTCGCCCTGTCCTCCAGCGGCTACCCCAGCACGTTCGAATTTGTCGCCGCCAAGGAGAAGAAGCACTGCCACTGCAATATCCTGCCCGGTATCGTCGGCAACCTGGAGATGTGGCAACTGTATGGTTGTTTTGCACCCAGGCCGCTGTTCCTTTTCCAGGGGCAGATGGATCATCTATTTCCGGAGGATCTATTCGACACGGTGTGTCGAAGGACGGACAATGTATACCGCCATTACGGCGCCGGTGACGCGATCCGATCAGCGGTTTTTCCGGGCGGCCACCCATGGGATGACCGGCGCCGGGATGCTCTGCTGGAGTTTCTGGCCGTGTGCTCCGGCCTGGAACCCCTCCGTGAGACGCCCGCAGGTCCGCTCGAGGCACCGGCGAACTGTTACGCCACCTGGCCAAAGGAGGCCCTGACTGCGGATGAGCTGGCGACGCGGATCACCGGAGTCCCTGGCCGTAATGACGACGATCTGGGCAGGATATACCTGCCAGAGCTGGACAGCAGGCAAGACACGCGCTTTCGACGCACCGGCTTCCGGCAGCTGGCGGCCCAACTGTGCGCTTTCGTGACTCCGGAAATGCGGGCATCCAATCGGGCTGCCTGGCGCTGAGTGCTGAGCCCTGAGTGCTGAGCCCTGAGTGCTGAGCCCTGAACGCTGAGCCCTGAACGCTGAGCCTTGAGTGCTGAGCCCTGAACGCTGAGCCTTGAACGCTGAACGCCAGCACCAGTACCGGTCCGAGCGGCTGGAGGCGAGCACTCACCGCATCGTACCACAGACCACCGCGGGCCCGTACCCCGCGACACGGTCCGGAGATGCATACGCTGACAAACCCTGCCACAGTCGAGCCATCCCGCAGTCGCGTCATGACCGCGGATCGGCGGTCCTGGCGTCGGCCGGGGTCAGATCCGCCGGGCGCACCACTGGATGCCGCGTTCGATCACCTGCCGCAGCCCGTCGTCGGCGTAGGCCTGGTTGTCGTGACCCAGCCCCAGGCAGAAGACGCGGGACTGACGGAAGGTGCGGGTCCAGCCGATCGCTGTCATGCTCTGCGGGTGGTCGGTGGTCAGCAGGATCCGGTTGTCGGCTGCAGGTTCATCCATCTCGTACGTCTCGTCCGTGATGGTCCAGTCCGTCAGTCCGCGCGTGATGGGATGATCCTGGTCGCTGATCCGGACACGAATCTCCTGATCGTGATGATATCCGTGCTCGCCCCACAGGTGCCGCTGGCGAATGCCCACGATGTCGGACCAGAAGGGCCAGTCCCAGTATGTGAGGATGGCATGATGGAGGAGGAAGATCCCCTGCTCCGTAGTGCCCAGCTCTTCGAGGGCGGGTTGAATGCGGTCCTCCCAACCGCCAGTGTTCCGAGGGGGCTGCGGCTCCGGCATGGTGTAGAAGAGGGCCACGTCGTATTCCTGAGCCTGGGCGCCGGCGCAGACGAAGTCCTCCAGGTGATGGATGTAGCAGTCGGCTGCGCGGATGCGCCGAAACATGTGCGTGAAGCCGCGCACGTCGTAGGGGTGGCCCCCGGTGATCACGGCAACCGTGACGTCTTCCTGTCCTAGTTCAGCGGTTGTGCCTGCCATACGTTTTTCGTCTCCTGTCACAACGTCCGAAGAACACCTGTTCCGGTGCCAGTTGTTTTCCCGAACCTGATCCGCAAGCAGACTGTTGATATTCCTGTATGCCTCAGATTCGCATACCGGTGTCTGACGCATGTCTCGAATCGCTTCCGGGCTCCTCGCGGCTCGGTTGGCGTTAGCTGCTCATCGCCACTGGGGCAAGGGCGCGATGGGGCCTGTCACTCCTCCTGCTCCGTGCTCGCCGAGTCCGCGGGTGCCGGCTTGGTCCCACCTTTCGCGCTCAGCTGCCCAAGGATGCTGCATGCCGTTCGCGCGCTGTGCTCCGTATCTACGAGAAGCATAATCACTCCCTGCACGGCAAGCAGGGCCAGGAGCGCCAACAGCGTATACACCATGCCGGTTACGGTCGTGAAGAAAACCCAGTGGAAGCTCGAACCAGACAGCAGTGCTATGGGAGCACCTATCAAATTGGCGAGCGCGAATAGAGCCGCTACAAGGGTCAGGAGCCTGAGACAGGCGACAACTATCCGTAGCTCGGGGTAGCGTCTGAAGCGATCCATGCTGGGGATGGTCCATCTCAGCATACGCCGCATGCCTGCCAGCCGGCGCTCCGCACCTTCCCGGTGGCGCACATCTACTGCTGCATCGTTTCTCGCTGACGCAACTCGGTCGCGGAGTGGGCCCCTTCCGCCTCGCCGGTCCGCCTCCTGCTCGGCCAACCGAAGCGTTGCGGGAGTGTAATTGCCTCCGTGCTCCAGGATGTCGAGTAGCTCTTCGTCCTCCATGGCACCTATGCGGCCAGACAGGATCCCAAGTTCCGTTGTCATGAGTTCCATCTCCTGGCGAGTAACTCGCCCCGTATTGGCGATCGTGCGTTGTCTTGGTGGCATAACGAGGCTGCGGTACAGCGGATGACAATCCGCAGCCCCGATGGTGCAGCGCGCAGCGAGTGCGCCATCGACTGGAGTGCAGGCGCATGGTATACCGCGTCGCCTGTACTCCCTGGTTCGGTGGTTCGTCGCATTCTATCCTACGGTTTTGCGGGCCACGGCGATCAGGCGATGGGCGTCCGGGCCATAGTTGTCGCCGTCAAGGTTGCCGTACAGTCGCACGTCGGTGAAACCCACCTGCGTCATCCGATCCCGCAACTCTTGGCCGGAGTAGATCGTGTGATGGAATCTGAAGCTCTTCGCTCTGCCCTTTCGAAACAGTATCCACTCGTTCCGGACCCTGGTCCAGTCGTCAAGGATCTCATGCCGCTGGACGAGCATCGTGCCGTCCGGGAGAACGTCAGAGGTGGTGGGCTGAAAGATCCTTGCCAGGCGTTCTTTTCCCATCACATCAATCAGACAAACTCCACCGGACCTGAGGCTGCTGAAGACGTTACGAAGGACAAGCAAGTCCTCGCCTTTGTCGTCGAAGTAGCCGAAGGACGTAAACATGCTCAGAACGAGATCGAACGCATCCTCGCGGACGAAGTCCCGCATGTCCATCTGTACCCACTCGACCTTCATGTTGGCGTCACGTGCCCTGGCACGCGCCTTGTCCAACAGGAAATCAGTTCTGTCTACACCCGTAATCGTGAATCCTGCCTGTGCGAGCGCGATCGAACACCGACCCGGCCCGCAACAAAGATCGAGGGCGGCTTTGCCGTCAGGCTTCGTCAATGCCAGGATCTTCTCGATCTGTTCGGCTGTGGACGCAAAACGCTGCTCCGGGAACATGAACGGATACAGGTCTTGCCAGAAGGAATCGTCGTCGAACCACTCTCTCTTGCGTCGTGCGCTCATCTCATCCTTTCACCGAACTAGTGGGTAAGCGGAAATAGTACCGCCTATTTCCATGCCCAACCTTGTAAGCGGACTATTCCATCGGTCCGAGAAATGCATCCGGATATCCCATTAATATCGCCGGAATATCTACGTATCCCCTTCGCCATCGACGCTGGTCTGATTATCACAACTCCAGCAAGAAGACTCTATGGCACGCTTGTTGCGATTGTAAACAATGAGCGCTCGTCAAGCAATTCTACATATGGTAACCAGCACCCCAGTACCCTTCTATTCCTGTATCGCACGGTCCTTGATAGGAAGCTGGACGAATGGATCACCACCGGCCAGGGAGAGGGACGGGTACTGCTGATCGCAGTCGATCCGGACTGGCTTCTGGAACGCGAGCAGCAGGCTGACTTCACCGCGGCAGCCGAAGCCTGGCACACCTTCGGCTGCCGCGGTGCCGCCGTAGAGCCCCAGGCAGGTCCAGACGGCGAACCGGCCCTCGCCCTGCGGCCGGCGGCACCGCCCTGGGAAAGCGTGACGGTGTGGAACATGCCTTGTGCCGCCTGCTTCCCGGGCCTGGGCGTTGCCGGCGTAGTTGGTGCAACGCAGCGTCGAGCTCAGATGGCGCGGCCTCGACCCTTGCGCGGGGTTGCAGCTGTCCAGGAAACGTCGGGGATTCTACCCCTGATCGTTCTGGAGCAGCAGCGGCAAGGCCTCTTGGTGGTATGTGATGTAGTACACGCGGAACTGACTCCTGCGTTCGGCACCGAGACCGAGTTGAATGGAGCACTCGGTAAGCTTGATGACACCTTCGAGCCCTTCGCACCGGCCGCTGGCAGCAGGCGGGACCAACGACATCGACGATGTGTGCGGCAACTGGCGGCTGGCCAACCAGGAGCTGGCGGCAGCGCTGCGCTTCCGCGGGTATGACGCTCACTTCGCTGGGGGGTGCGGCTTCCATAGCATGGCCCACGGCGGCGCGACGCTGCCCTCGGCCCTGCGCTGGCTCTGGGACCCGGCGTAGGCAGCTCGCCGACACCTGCATCGCGCCCAGGGTGACTTGACGCAGTCCCGGGCGAATTACTACTTTTTCTACAACCATCCAATGTCAGGCGAACATGGGGACAAGGCAGGCAGGCGATATGGAGGAGAAGATTCCATGAACGGATATCCGGATCGAGTGGTGTTGGATGGCGTGCCGCCAGTCCACTTCTACAGGGGCGGCGTGCGCTGTCCGGAGGACATTGTCATGCCCTCGATCGTGCGGGCGGTGCTGGAGTACATGGGCGAGCCGGATTATGGCTGCAAGCACTGTCCGACGCAGAACCCAGCCGGCACAATACCGTGTGCCTATGCCTTCCTGGTGGGCGTGTCGGGCGCGGCCTCGTTTTTGTCCTGGCATGAAGGCTGGGTCGACGACAATGTGGAAATTCATTATATGTCGGCGGACGCCGCTGCGCCGGAGCAGCGCATATTTCGAGCGATCGGCTACGAGTACGAGTGGGTGAACAAAGAGCCGGGGCGCGACGACGAGATGCTCTTCCGGGAGCGTATTGCGGAGAGCATCGGCAGGGGTATGCCGGTGGTGGGGTACGGCGTGATCGGCCCGCCGGAGGCGTCGATCATTGCGGGCTATGACGAGGGCGGGGGCGTCCTGATCGGGTGGAGCTTCTTCCAGGACACGCCCGAGTTCAATGCCGGCGTCGAGTTCGAGCCGGCAGGTAACGGGCAGACGACAGGCTACTTCCGCAAGCGTGACTGGTTCAAGGACACAGACTGCCTGCTGGTCATCGGTGATAAGGTCGACAAGCCCCCTCTCGAGGAGACGTACCGCGCGGCGCTGGGCTGGATGCTGGAGGTGACGCGCACGGAGATGGTCCGCGCCGAGCCGGACGCGCCCGAGTGGTACCGGGAGCGGCACAACGGTCTGGCGGCGTACGAAGCGTGGGCCGAGCACCTGCTGCGCGACGGGGCGTGGCCGGCAGACGACGAGGAGACGTTGCGCGCCCACCATCGGGTGCACGACGCTGCCGTGGGCACGGTTGCCGAAGCGCGCTGGTACGGGGCGCAGTTCCTGATCCAGGCCAGTGACCCCGAGATTCTGCCCTACCGTATGGCGGAGGACGTGCTGCACGCCGCCGCCTGCTATGCCGGTGAGCACGACCTGATGTGGCAACTATGGGACCTGGCCGGCGGCAACGGAAACCCTGAAGCCTATCGCTCCATGGCCGATCCGGCCGTACGCCGCCAGATGGTGTCGATCATCCGGCAGGCGCGAGATAAGGACGCCCAGGCTGCCAATCATCTCGAGCAGGCACTGCTATAAGCTAAGAGAGCAGACGCCAGGACGCGGAGGAGCGGGTATACGGGACTACGGCTCAGGCCCGGTTCTACAGGTATATGACGGAGCTGTATCACCGACCGGCGGTTAAGCCGGCGCTGCTGGTCCACGACCGGCATGGCGACGAAACGGGCGATTTTGTCCTAGGCATGATTAAGTTCACTCGATGAGTTGCTTTCGGGGCTATGACAAAACTAAATATCCATGAAGCCAAGACCCATCTGTCGCGTTACCTTGTCCTGCTGGAGCAGGGGTAGACCATTCTCCTGTGCCGGCGCAACGTGCCCATCGCCGAGATACGGCCATGAGCGCCTGAGCGGCAGGCGCTGCGCCCGGTCGGCCTGGCCAGGGGCAAGATATCCGTGCCGCCCGCCTTCTTTGAGCTGCTTCCTGAAGACATCCTCAGGGGCTTCTATGGACGCGGTGTTGCGATATAGTCCAACCGGTATGTCCGGTCAGTAACTGACCTGAGTATCTGCTGTTTATGTGGTGAATGGCGCCGCGTGGGCGCCCGTTGTGGCACCAGCTCGAGGCCATGCCGGACGACCCCAAGGGCCAGGTCTGGAACCGAGGGTCGGTGCTCCGTCGTACCAGGTTGGCGCAGGAAGGAGTGGACCGTGCCCCAGCGACCTGTGCTGCGCCGCGATCACAAGGTGTGGGCCAGCCTGCTGGTGTCGCTGGCCCTCCACTTGCTGGTGGCCTACATGGCACTGCATCATGGCACGCCAGAACCCGCACCCGTGCTTTGGCGTACACGACTGCCCAGCCCACCGCGGTTCACACCGGACCGTCTGGCTGTTGCCCCCAGAGCCGAGCCGGCGCCGGTGCAGATGGAATATCTGCCGGCACCGCCCTTTCCGGTAGATGTCGAACCCTCCTTACATGCCCTGCTGCCGCCTGCAACCCACCTGGAGCAACTGGGCGAAATTCCGCTGGTGCTGCCCGAGAGAGTCGACGAATATCGATCTTTCGAATTCGGTATGGCGCCTGTCGATATGATCCGTCCGGCGCAAATGGGGCTGGTCGACACCTTGAGCGATCCCACGCTGGACCTGCTCGGTTTCGCCGACCGGGCGCGAGCGATGAAGGACCACGCGGTGGTGGTGGTCGATCCGGCCAGGCGCCGGAATCTGACCGGGTATATCAACTTCGCCCTGGTGCACCTGCCCATGGGCAGCTCTAGAGGGATCCCGGTGCATATACTGGCCTCGTACATGAACCGTCATACCCAACTGCTGGTCGGAGTGCAGCCCAAACCGTACGAGTATTTTCTGTCACCAGATCTACTCAAGGATCCCATTCTGTTCATGACAGGATATGGCTACCCCGAGGTTGATGACGATCTTCTTCACCGGGAATTGCTGCGCCACATGCGCGACGATGAACTGGCGGGGCTGGCACATTACCTGCGCTCCGGCGGGTTTCTGTACGTCGAGGGGCATAACCGCTATCTGCGCGCTATGATCGGCGCGTTGCGGGAGGTGCTGCAGGGTGATGGCCGGCTACTCGAGCTGGGCCCCTCGCATCCGATCTACCATTCATTTTATTCCTTCCCGGTCGGATTTCCCGGCGAGTACAAGTCCGGATTCGGCGACGAGGAATACCGGGACTGGAACTGGGATTACCCAGGCAGGGTGCCCGGCGTTGCCGTGGCTGGTCTGGCGACGGGCGTGCGAGCCGCAGAGAGCGGCGTTCCCGATATGTCAGGATCTTTGCCGAGGGCCCTGGGATTGTGGGGACTCGAACTGGACGACGAACTGGTGGCGGTATTCAACGATCTACCGATGAGCGGTGACTGGGGCGGATACTGGGATTCAGATAGACCCATGAGCGATAGACCCGTCGTGCCCAGCCTGCGAGCCGGCATCAACATCGTCGTGTACGCGCTGACCCGCCGTCGCAGCCTGGCCGTGCGCGAACCGCCGCCGCATTGGATGCGCCTGGAGCACCGGCCCATGCTTGCCCCGGAGCGCGAGACCGCGGCTCCATTTCTGTCCGCCGAAGCCGAGTTGCTGGCCACGCTGGATGCTTCGCTGGCCATCGTCCGGGCGCCGCTGGGTCAACCACTGGACGGCACGCTGGTCGTGAAGCTGAACGGCCGCCAGGTCCTGGAATCGGCTCACCCAGCCTCCCATGGTCTGCTGTTGCACAACCTTCCGGCCGGTCCGATCCATCTCGAGCTGGACTATGGCGGCCAGCGCCGGCAGCTGCAGATCGACCTGGAAGGGGGCTACGTGTCGACACTCACCGTATCTATCGACCGCGTCGCCTGGATACGCCGGCTGAGAGTACGGCCGCTTGGCAAGGCTCGGCCCATCACTCCGTGGCCTGAGGAATTCGCCGACTTGTCGTTGGAAGAGTCTAATTTGAGCCGAATGCAAGGCGTGCCGGCAGGCGAGCCGCGTTTCTGAGCGCCGATCATACGGCTTGCGCGGAGCGGGCCAGGACGCCGCGCAGGTCGCGCGCGTAGCGTCTCAGGATCTCGCGGCCGCGGGGCGAACCGCAGCGCAGCAGGGCGCGGCCGGTGCACAGTTCCAGGTAGGCGTAACGGTCCGCCGTCGGATCGACCGTCCGCCGCGGGTCGGTTCTTAGGGGCAGGTCGGCGGCGTTGATACCGGGCTTGTCGGCCAGGATCTCCAGTGCGGCGATGCAGTCGGCGTGGCTCAGGTGCTCGGCAGCCAGACATAGCGCGTGCGCGTAGCAGAACATCGCGTCGGACCGGTCGGGATTCATGCGGATCTTTGCGGCTACGGTGTGCATGTACGCGATCACGCGCCGATCGCCCAGACGCGCCAACAGGAAGATCAGGTACGCGGCGGGCGGCGCCCAGCCGTGGTCCGGCATCGCGTGCCGGCGATGCTCCCACTCCGGCAACTCGTCGCCAGCCAGGTCGCGGTGCAGTTCACCCAGCAGCGTCTCGGCTCCTGCCGTATCATTTAGGTAACACAGCATCCGGGCGATCTCGATCTTGCCGGCGCCATGGGCCGAAGGCAAGGCCTCCCGCAGGACGGGCAACGCCGCTTCCGGCCGAACCAGCAGATCGGCCAGGTGCTCGATCCGCCGCTCGCCCGCGGCCATCCGCTGGACGCGGTGCCGCACATCGGCCTCCAACATCACCGGCCACTGCTGGTCCGCCACCGGCGGTCCCGGTCGGCCGCCCAGGACGCTGCCGCCGTTTTGCCAATCGGTCACGCGAACTTTTAGACGATCTGACTCGATATCGGCGCGGGTTAAAATGCCGATCTCGATCAGGTCCGCCTGGAGCTGATCCACGTCGATGGCCGCGAGAGCCCTTCGCGTCTGCACGGCCTGGGCCGCCGCGAGCCCCGCCACACCGCCCATCGCGATCATGTCGCGCTGCATCCGGGCCAGCGACAGGGCGTCGTGGGTGCAACTGTAGGCTTTGCCGATCACCAGGATGCCCTCCAGGTCCTGGGGCACGAGCGACCGGTACGGGATGGCGGCAGGATGGTTCCGCGAGTAGTCCCAGTCGACGTATCCGGAGAAGATCAGATCGCTGCACGCGATTCCCTTGATGTCGAAGTTCGACAAGGCCACCAGCACCACGTCGCGGAAGCGACGGCGGGCCAGGATGCCTTCGTAGGTGACCGTGGCCCGGCCGCGGATGTGACGCGATTCACGCGCCGTCAGGTAGTACTGGGGAAATCCGCCGGCATCGCGACCCGCGCCGCGCCGACGGGACGAGATGATGCCGCGGGTCAGGTCCGCCGGGTCGCGCCGATCGAAGGCGCAATCGAAGTGCCGCGCGGCCTCCGGGTTCGTGCCCCGGAAGTGGGCGAAACTGTCCCACATGGTCATGGCGTCGCGCCGCGTGCCGTAGTCCGCCGCTGCGCCGGCCCATGCGGCGATATCCCCGTCGCCGGTGGCATCGATCACGTGCCTGGCCGTAATGACCGCCAACCCGTCCGGCGTGGCGAATACGACGCCCGCCACCTGGTTGCCGCGCAAGACGGTCCCGGCCGCCGGGGCTCGCAACAGCCCGGCGCCGGCCTGGATCAGAGTATCCAGCATGCCCATGCATCGGGGCATCGCGGTCTGTTCCATCATCGCGGTAGCATCCCGGTCCAGCTGTTGGACGAACTCCGTGCGGCGGCCGAACCAGTACTTGGGGACGCCGCCGATGGTCTGCGTGCCACCGAGGTCGCCGTGTTTCTCGACCAACAGGGTGTCGACGCCCGCGGCCGCGGCCAGGATGCCCGCCGGTGTGCCGCTGGTCCCGCCACCGACGACCAGCACCTCGCACTCGGACGCGACGGGCAACGGCAAGCCGCCGATGGCAAGGCTGCGGCCGGTGTGATAAAGGGGCGGCACTTCATGAAACCGGGCCTCGCCTGCGGCTCTCTCTACCTCCACCTGGCCCGCAACGGCGCCGGATAACCGCATCTCGGTCGCGCTATCCTGCTGCTCGCGACACGGGTCCTGCTGCGCGCCCCACTGGCCCTGCTGCGCGTTCTGCGGAGCGCAATGCGGGTTCTGCGGTGCAATCTGCCGCGCGCAATCCGCGTTCTGCTGTGCGCGCCCCTGATCCTGCCGCGGGTTCTCCCATGCGTTCTGCCGCGCCCGACACCCGTCCTGCCAGGGAGCATCCAGCAGCACATCGGCCAGCGAGAATTCACCCACAGGTTCCACCAGCGCCTGCGCGACAGCGTCGTCCACGTCAGCCGCGGGACTGGCGACCAGCAGGTTGTCGATCTCCGCGGGGCGGCAAGCGTCGATACTCCATGCGCCGCGCCCTCCACGGCCCCTGAGTCGCTCCAACGGATCGCAGAGCAGGGCGTCGCCGCCGCGGACAAACTCGGCCTCCGGCCACGCGCCGGACTCCCTGAGCACCCGGCCCGCTGCGGTGGCGATCCGGCGCATTTTCCATCCGCACCAGGACTGGTGGAACCACGTCGGGTAGGCGTCCGCTGCGCCGCCTGGAGCCGCAGGCAGCCGGGCCGCGAACTCGACAAAATCGGCGTGCACCAGCACGCGGCCATCGACCAGTTCGGGTACCCCGTCGACCGGCAGCGACGGCCCGGCAGGCGGATGGGCGCACAGCATGCTGTAGCGCGCCACCATGCCCGCGGCAGCCGAGGCGCGCGGCTCGAATCCAGCCCCCGCCCATTTCGCTACCCGGGCGTCCGGAGTCGCGTCGACGACCACGAGCGCCTCGATGGCGACCAGGCTGCCCTTGCCGGCAAACACCACCGCCGTGACATTCCGGCCGGCGCGCTGCACACCGCAGGGTTGGAGGTCGTAGTACAGCCCCGCTCCGGCGTCCAGCAGCCGGTCCTCCAGTCCGGTGGTCACGGCAACCATGTCGAGCCTCCACGGGCCGTCGCCGCAGTCGCGTTTGCAGGCCTCAAGGAATGAACGCATGTCGGCGGGGGCATCGGCCAGTTGGCCGGGCTCGATCCAGGGGCGCAGCGCGATGGCGATTTCGTGGGGCAGGGAGGTGTCGGCCGAAGTCAGCACCACGCGCCGTCCGCTGCGGGCGAGCCTTGCGGCCAGAAAGCAGGCCTGAAAGGACGATCCGATGACCAGCACTTCCGTCTGGGCGATGACCGGCACGGTCTGCCTGGCAACACAAGGATAGGCCTGGGCCCTCGCCGGAGCGGACGGCTGCCAGGCATCCTGCCCGAAGACCGGACGATGCCCGGATCCTCCCGGGCCTGATGCGTCCAGCGCCGTCCAGCCCGCAGCCGCACGCGCCCTGTGAGAGCCAAGCCGTTTGGGCAGGGGGATCATAGCTTGTTTCCCTCCAGCAGAATGACGTGGACCGGACCGCCTCTCCGGACTCGATCCGCATTGCGGTGCGCGCCTTCCGGGCAACCCATGTCGTCCCTATTCCGGATGGGGCCGTTGGCCAACAGACAACTGAATGGATTCTGGCTGGTCATATCCAGCGTTCACTGCTCCCCTGAAGCGGGTCCCTGTACCCGGACCGTCTCTCCGGACGGGATGTCAACCTGACGGCTGCGGCCGGAACCGTGGTCCACCGTCACCGCTGCGGTTTGCTCGCCGAGATGGGTGACCCAGCAGGTGCCGTCAGACTGGGTGTCGACGCGCACATCCGCGTCAGTGATGACGGTGCAGGCGCACGCCAGCAAAGACGCGCTGCGCCGGCGCAGCCGAATGGCGACGGACAGGCCGTCCGCGGTCGCGCCGACCATCGCGCCGCGGTAGGCGGGCACACCGGCGTCCCGGGGGGCACGGAAGGTGCAGACGCGCCCGGTGTCCGCGAAGTTGGCCGCGGCCAGGAAGCCCGCGCAAGCCAGGCAGGCGGTGTCGTCGGGGCCGTCCAGGCGGGCGAACGCTTCCCCGGCTGTCGCGTCAGCTTCCTGCTCCGGTATCAGCAGCGCGTCCAGGCGGCCGGCCTCCTCGCCGGAACGCAGAGCCCGCGCCTCGTCCTGTGCGGAAAGCGTGAGATCATCCGCGATGGCCCTGTACGGCTTGAAGAAATGACGGTTGTGGTAGACGGCTCTGCCAGACCCGGAGAAGCGAATCCCCAGCCTGCCGTCCACGTTCAGCCAGGCAGGGGAACCAAGGTCATCGACGACGTCCTCGCTCGGGTTGGCACCGAGCCAGCCTCTGTAGTCTGTCGATCCATCGGGCCTGTACAGGGTGCGTGCGCCGCGGCAGTTGGGCGCCAGCAGGGGAAAGTGCTCATTGGTAATCCGCAGGAAGCCCTGGTGGAGCGAGGCCAGCTCCAGATCCTGGCGGGCGACGAAGCGTTCGCTCGACAGGATGCGACCGTCGGGCAAGCTGGCGAACAGCACCTGCTGTTGCAGGGATTCCTGACAACGGTCCAGCACGACAGCCGCCGCAAAGGCATCGTCGTGTTCGGACAAGTTGACGGCGACCTGCCGGTGGCTGTCGGGCCGGCCCTTGACCACCGGCGTCCCGAGCCAGGCATCGGAACACGGTGCAATCGTGTAGATCCCCTCCCGTGTCAGGGGCAGGGCCATGATGGAATTGCGCCACGAGAGCGAGGTCTGGCCGCGGCCGTGCCGATGATGGACGAAGCCCGCGTGGGCGTAACTTCTCACGCCGGCCAGCCGGCGCTCCAGCACCTCTTCTGATACCGGCTCGGCGCCCGGTCCGAAGAGCCGGTGCAGCAGATAGTTGTGCGATACGCCCCGGATACCGGACTCGCGGATGATGAGGGGATCCTGCTGTCCGTGCGCCTTCATGGACAATTCCTTGTCGTACATACGCCCGCCGTTTCCCTGCATGCGCCGCTCCACGTTCCGCAAACCGCGCCGCTGCAGGGCAGCGGCCTCTGGATCATCGAAGAAGATGGAGGCGATGGCATGGGGGGCTTCGAAACCGTTCGTCGGCAGGTAGGGCCAGTCCATCCCCTGGACTGCCTGCGGGTAGCCCGCCCCGTCGGTCACGGCCTTGAGTCCCTCGTAGACCCGGCGCCGGTTCCAGAACAATTCCTCCGGCAGGTCTCTGCCCCACATCCTTAGCTGGCAGCCGACGCTCATCAGCGAGCGGACGCCCGACCCCGTGTAATTCGGGTGCACCATGCCGTGATTCTCGGCCCAGTAATCCGGCAGCGTGGTGAAAATCTTGCCCGCGAGTTGGCGGACCGTCGCGTCGCCGATCGCACCGGAGTCCCTGGCGTCCTGCGGGGCGGCGCACGTCGAGAACATCCACTTCCGCGCGCTGATTTCCCATTGCGGCGCATCCGGGTGCCGCTCCAGGAACAGATAACAGGAGGCCAGGCCCGTGGACGTCCAGGCATTCTCTTCCATCTGGGTGTCGACATACAGACCACTTTTGGGCGGCATAGCGGCAAAGCGCCCGGCATAGTCTGCATGAATCCTGGCGACCATCATCCACGTCTCTTCGTCCAGGTGGTCGCGCAGCATCAGGGCCGTCTGGCCGATCGCCGCGATGCCATGGCCGCACTGGCTTTCCGGAAAGAAGCCGCGGCCCCGCTCTCCCCATTTGCGGCCGCAATTCTCCGGCCGGCCCAGACCCGTAGCGGGCCGAACGCAGTCCTCGGGCCCGGTGTCGTGCGTGAAGCAGAGATAACGCAAGCCCATGATGGCCAGTCGGACCAGGTCCTCCCTGGAGACAGTGGCGGCTCTCTCGTCGAATTCCGGCGAGGAGGCGGCCAGGGCCAGGGCCTGCACGGGATCTATGGTTTCGTTGCCGTACCAGTGTACTCCGCCAAAGAAGTGGCCACAGTGGGGCCGGACGGGCCACTCCTGAAAGTACCCGACGGCGATCGGTATCCAGCCCTCCAGGAGGCGCAGGTAGCGGCGGCTCAGCTCGTTTTCCTCTGCAGGAAGATGCGGGGCAAGGAGTTCCGAGGTGTGTTCGGGTGCAAGTGTCATATTGCGTTCCTGTTTGTTACGGCGTCGCTGGTGCGGCGCGACCGGAAGACGGCGCGCCGTGGCCATTCCGCCACCCATACGCAGCTGATGGGCAGGTGTGGAACCCGTGCGTGTCGTTCAGTCTCAGCAGCTCGTCATCCAAACCATAGCGAACCACGTCGATCCGGTCGCTGCGGTGAGATACCAAATCACCGGTCATCACGGGGAGGTGGAATGGGAAGAATGCCGGGTTGTTCAGGAGCAGCCCCAATGCGCCCTTGGCCTCCGGGGTGGCCAGGAGTGCGGATTCGAACATCAGGATGGCCAGGTTTGTCTCGGCAATGCTCACCGGAGCGGCTTTCTCATAGCAGCCTTTGGCCTCGGAATCCTTCAGGGCTCCCCAGGCGACAAAGGAGCGGATGACAAATCTCGCATAGCGGCTCACGGTCTGCCGGTCGCCATACTGTTCCTTGAGGCGGTTGATGGATGGTCACCCACTGATCGACAGCCAAGCCAGCCACCACAATCAACGCGGCACGGCTGGAGTATAGGAATATGAAAAGCCTCGGACAAGGTTGCGGTTGTTGTCATTTTGGGGTCGTTGGGCGTCGCTGATCGCGGTGGAAGCGCCAGAAACGGAGGTAGCTGTTCTGTCTCAGGCATGTTCGATGCCATCGCCAAAAGCCACGCCGTCGCCTGCCTATTCTACCTTATTGCACGAAACGACTGCAGCGGCCACAATATCATCTGTGCCAAGCCGATCAAATGGAGTATTGGCGGTGGTGTCATGGTTGCAATCGCTCAGCGCCGCCGCGGCAGGTGACTGGATCAGCGCGCGCCGCCTAACTGGTCGGACGGGGCGTATGGGGCCTGAACAGGCATAGATTCTCCGGCCCGGATCGCGGGGTGGGCGGTGGCGAAAAGAGATGGGCTGATCAGTAGTCGAAGTCGAGTTCCTGCTGGGGTGGCGGCCGGGGTGGAGCGGTGGTAGGCGCTTCGGCAGGCAGGCCGACACCGGCGAGGTGGGTGCGGAGGAGCGACCAGGCCATGCTGGTATACAGAGGTGATTACCGAATAGAGGTAGTCTTTGACGACGGTAAACGGGGTGTAGTCGACTTCTCAGCCTACGCGGAGCGTGGTGGGGTATTTGCACGTTTCCGCGACATGGCTTTCTTCAGCGACCTCCACATCAACGAAGAACTGGGGGTGCTTGCATGGGGTGATGACCTTGATATTGCCCCGGAAACACTATACACGGAAGCCACCGGGCAGCCCTTGCCGGAATGGATGACAGAAGACAATCCTTCGGCGCGCCAGACGCTTGAGCCGACCTCGTAACCTGGGCGACTGGCTTTCCGTTAGGCAGCCGAAAGAAAAGTATGGCAACTCTATCAGACATCAGCATGTTTACGGCGAACATCCATGCTATGCCCTGCACGAACCGCTGTCAGCATTGTTGGACATCCGGCAGCGTGAAACATCCGCGTGTTCCGGCGGAGCAAATCTTTTTTGTGTTGGAAAAGCTGGCTGAAGTTCGTCTTTGCATCCCCTAGGTTGGTTTTTTTCTTTACGATGAACCTACCTTTCATCCGCAATTCCTGGAGATCATGGAATATGATTCTACCCTATTTTACAAGAACACCAGCTACGGTCGACTGGATGACCGGGAACGGCCTATTGCGCGCTCAGTTTGTGAACCGTCTCGTTGCTTACATTCAGATATTGGCACATGCAATTGACTGTCCACTAGAGCGCCTCTATGACCATGTATACGCCGTTCAACCCGTTTTGAGTAAGCGTCCGAACAACTTTGTAAACCCCGCAGTTGTTCCACGTTGCTCAATACATCTATGCAAATAACAATGACGAATTACTCAAAACAAGTGCTTTCTTTCAGCTTCTACTCCTTTTTCCCAAAGAGCCTGATTGCCGCAAGCACTCTGGATGGGTACGTGGATGACGATGAAAGGGTTCGAGCGAAACTATGCAGTAGCCCAGAGCCAGGCAGAAGAGAGGCAGGACTGGCAGAATGTGCACCTTCGGCCAATCGCTGTCATACCATGCGGGTGGTCGGTGGATACAACGATCTTGTTAACGGCTGGGGTACATCCTTCACGCAGACCCCTTTGGCAGGCAGGCATTGAGCCACCCAGCCAGGGGCAGGATCAGGAGGACACTGGTGGCCAGGACGCCCAGCGCCACGCTCACGCCATACGCGTCGCTGACCGCGCCCGCAGGCACGGGTGCCAGGGCGCCCGATCCGATGCCCAGCGTATAGAAGAGCCCGTAGGCGCGCGCCTGGCGTTCGCCCTCCACGAAATCTCCGATGGTGCCGTACAGCACCGAGGAGGTGCCGTTCAGCGCCAGGCCGAACAGCGGTAGCAGCGCCAGGGTAGGCCGGAGGGGCAGGAGGATCGCGGCGGCAATGAGCCCGGCCGTGGCTGCCTCCGTGAGCAGGACGGTGCGCAGGATACCGACCCTTTCGGCAATGAAGCCGCATACGAGCTTGCCGGTGGCGCCGCCGGCGAACACCAGCGACAGGGCGAATCCCAGGATGTCCGCCGATGCTCCTTTCTCAACCAGCAGGAAGGGTATGAAGGTCAGCGACCCCACGCGCACCGCGCTGTCGACCATGCCGATGGCGGCCAGCGCGGAGTACCCGCGCCGGTTGGTGATGCCCCATCCATGGGCCGTGTGCGGTCTTGCTTTCGATCCGATTCCGGATCCGGATCCGGAATCGGATCCGGGCGCGGGCGCGGAGGAGGTTCCGGCCGGCTGTCGCCGCGGCAGGAGCGCGAACAAGACAACACCGGCCAGGATACCCACGGCGCCGTAGGCTGCCGCGCTGTGGGCCCACCCCAAGGTCGCGGCGGCGGCGCCCACCGCAGCAGGCGCGACCACTTTGCCGAGGTCGCCGGTGAAGTTGTACACCCCCAGGGCGGCGCGACGGCCCGAGGCGGAATAGGCACGCGAAACGACAGACGACGCGAGCGGATGCTGGGTGCCGCAGCCTGCGCCGGCCACGACCAGAAACGCGGCCAGGCTCATGAATCCACCGGCCAGCCCGAGCAGCATGAACCCCAGACCCGTGATCAGCGTGCCCGTGGCGAGCACGGCGCGCTCGCCGTACCGTTCGGCGATGATCCCGGCAGGCACCTGCATGGCGGCCAGCGTGCCGGACATGATCATCTTGAGCGATCCCACCTGAGCGTGGTTCAGGCTGAAGGCCGCGGCCCACAGCGGCAGCAGCACGTACACGCTGTCGGTGAAACCATCGTGAACGAAATGGGCGAAACCGCCCAGGGCGAGCACGTGCCGGCGATTCTTCTTGGAGAGTTTGGCGGTGATGGCGGAGAGAGGCATGCCGAAAACTTAGGCAGCACCCCGGTTTGCGCCAGTCCGTCCCGTATTCAACTGCTTAGGGCCACCAAACGTGCGCGTGATATCCGGCTGTTCGGCTCGATAATGGGTTTATACGGAAACCGTCTATATAGTAGATGGCGCGGACGCCTCGCGCCGCGCCATCGGGGCGTCGGATTACCCTCCGCTTTCTGTCCGGCGCTGCGCGCCGGCCATCAAGCGGATGCAGCGGTCGGCCGTCCACGCGAGCAAGCTCG
>SLHA01000079.1 GCA_007136405.1 Candidatus Latescibacterota bacterium | reverse complement strand
TCGATGGAGTTCGCTGGTGTTCGATCCGGAGGGCAATCTGCTGGTGCTGGACAAGGGCAACGACCGCATCCGGCGCATCGACCGGCAGGGTGTGGTCGCGACCCTGCTGGATAACACGGCCGTGGACCAGGATGGCCTGCCCGTGATACATACCGGTCAGGGTGGTTACGTGGAAATGGCCTTGGACCCGGCGATGAATCTCTATTTCGTCGGCTCGGGAGGTAGGCGGATCTTCCGCCGGCGCCCGGATGGGGTGGTGGAACGGGTGGCCGGCACCGGCGAGGTGGGCTTCAGCGGCGACGGCGGACCGGCGCTGGACGCCGAAATCTATGCTGTGGGCCTAGCGCTGGATGAAAATGGGGCGCTGTATTTCGCCGACGTGGTCCACTCCGTCATCCGTCGCATTGCTCCGGCGGGGTTGATCGAAACGGTCGCGGGGCAATATGGCCGTTCGTGGGGTGGTATCTGGTCCTGTGGCGATTGCCAGGCGGGACCACGGTTTGACCTGTTTCCTCACGGTGACCCCTTCTGGGACGCCCACTGGTCCTATCGCTGTCGATACTTCCTCGGCGAAGGCATCCCGGCCCTAAAAGCGAGAGTCGCCCATCCGGAGCGATTGCTGATGACCCCACAGCAAGACCTGCTGGTGTCGATGAACCCCTTTCCCGGTTGTACCACGAACGGTCCAGACGTAGTGCCTTGGGGCATGTCTCACCTGCGGCGCATCTGCCGCATAGCCGAATATGGCCCGGATCCCCCCACCGCGGTTACCGGAGAGCCGGTCCCGGTTGCGCCGGCCGGCGATGGCGCCGGCGACCTGGCGCTGCAGGTTTACCCCAACCCGGCCAATCCGGCGGCCCGGATCGTCTTCACGCTGCCCGAGCCCGCCGCGGTCCAGGTAGAGGTGTGGGATCTGCTGGGCCGGCCGGTGCGCCGTCTGGCCGCAGGCGAGATCCATGCGTCCGGGCAGCACCGCCTGACCTGGGACGGGCACGACGCCTCCGGACGGCGGGTGGCCAGCGGCGTCTATCTGCTGCGGGTGCGCGCCGGAAAGACCGTGCAGACCACCAGGCTGGCGGTGGTGCGTTGATGGCGAGTACAACCGCATCGAAACCGCGCAGGCGTCACGCGGCCCTGAAGGATGCGGCCCAGGCACACGGCCGCTGCATCGTACCACCGGTCAACCAATCGCACACCTGCATACGGTTGCAGTACCACGACACGTCGTCAACAGATCATCGGTGAACGGAAAGACCAGAATGAGCACAAACCAGCCCGACATCTGCATCGTCGGAGGCGGCCTCTCCGGGCTGGCCACGGCCCGTTGCCTGCTGGAAGCACAACCGGATGTACAGGTGCTCGTCCTGGAGAAAGCGGGCCAGCCAGGCGGAACCATTGCCACCTTCAGCACAGATGGTTACCAGGCGGAATGGGGAGCGCACGGATTCCTTGACAACTGCGACGAAAGCCGCCGTCTGGTCTCTCTGGCGGGGCTGGACAAGGAGGTGCAGACCGCACCGCTGAAGACCTTCGTGCGTTACGTCTGCGTGAACGGCCGCCTGGTCTGCGTGCCGCAGAATCCGCTTAAGGCGCTCACGGCGCCGCTGATGCCCTTGCATGCCAAGATCGGCGTGCTGCGGGATCTGTTCAAAAAACCGCTGGACGGGGATCCCAGCGTGGCGGAGTGGAGCACCTATCGCTTCGGCAAGGCCATGCTGCCGCTGGCCGATGCCGTGTACACCGGCACCTACGCTGGAGATATCCAACGGCTCAAGATCGACGCCGTGATGCCCGGCGTGCGGGCCATGGAAAGGCAGCACGGCTCAGTCATTCGCGGAGCTGTCCATCGCCTGCGTCAGGCGCGCAGAGACAAGGGCCGGCAGCGCCGCGGTTTTCCCAGCATGACCAGTTTCCAGCGTGGCATGGGCCGGCTCCCCGCCGCGCTGGCCGAGATCCTGGAGCAGCGCGACAGCCTCCGCTACCAGGCAGCGGTGCAGAGCATCGAACCGGATAGCGCCGGCGGCTGGCAGGTACGTACCGAGGCCGGGCAGCTCACCTGTCGCCAGCTGGTGCTGGCCGTCCCCGTCAACACCAGTCTGACCTTGCTCACCGGTCTACCGGATATGCCCCCGCCGCCACTGCTGTCCGTACCGGAGGCACCTCTGGCCACGGTGGTGCTGGGTTTCACCGAAGCGGCCGGGATACCGTTCGGGTTCGGCTACCTGGCGCCGGAAACAGAGGGACGTTTTGCTCTGGGCACGTTGTTTTCCTCGCACATGTTTCCGGGCCGGGCGCCGCCGGACCGGCAGCTGGTGGAGACCCTGGTTGGCGGACGGCGGCATCCGGAACGCCTGCAGTTGGATGATCAAGAACTCATCCGGCGGTCCTATGAAGATATCCGTGAGTTGATGCCTCTTCCCGAGCCGCCGTGCTTTGCGCGCGTGCTGCGGCCGCCGGCCGGCATCCCGCAACTGGAGGCCGGGCACACCGAGCTGCTCGCCTGGCGGGACCAGGCTCAGGCCAGGCACCCCACCCTGCACATCTGCGGATTCGGCTGGATAGGCATCGGCATCAACGATATGATCAAGGAGGCCTGCCAGGTGGCCGAACGCCTTGGCGGCTCGGAGCCCGGGACAGAGAACGAACGGGTCAGGGGCGTGTACGTCTGAGGGCACGGCGCCGCACGTTACCGGCCGTCCCCGGGACACCACCGGACCGGCATGCCTGGCGCAACTGCTCAGACCGCTCCTTGGGCGGCTCATTCCAGATCCAACTCGGCAAAGTACACATCGTTGACATGCAGGCGGGATTCAGCCCGGCTTCCCCCCGGCGGCTGCACCACCCCCATCAGGTAGGCGTGTTGGGAGTAGTAGCTCAGGCATAGGCGTCCTTCCGGATCCCTGATCATGCCGGGATACGAACAGTCTCCCCCGGCCGGAAGGCGCAGTACGGGCTCCAGATGGCCTCGTTGGACGCGCCAGACGCCCATGCTGGAACCGGCAAACGGAAACGTCGTAATGCCTTCGCTGGCCGGCAGACTGCGACCCGCGACATACAACTCACCGCCGTGTTCCAGCATGATCGGCGCATGCACCATGGGCGTCATCTCGGTGATCTGCCATTCGCGGTACGGTGGATGCGCTGTACAGAAAAAGCTGCCCTGTTGCCGCACCACGCTGCGCGCCACAATCCAGGCCTCGCCGTCGTCCCGCCAGTGTATGTCACTTTCGCACAGACCCGCCTCCGAACCGACGCGGGCCAGCACCTCCCAGTCGAGCAGATCGTCGCTGACCGCCAGATCGAGCTGGTGCGGTGGCGTGGGGTTGTCCCAGGAGCCGGACAGATTCTGGATCAAACCGTAGTATCTGCCGGCGTGCCGCCGGATGCGCCACAGCCACTGGCGGGGTTCCAGGATGGGACGCGGTGGCTCCCAGTCGTACCCATTGGAAGAAAAGCTGATGTATTGCTGCAGATCCCGCTGCGCCGCACCGGAGGTCCAACTGGGGAAATACAGCGCCATTCCGTCCTCCTCCAGCGGCAACAGCTTGGGATCGCGGTTGTCGCCGCGGACGTGCCGGCAGGCAATCTCACGCCAACGCTCGCGGTCGGCGGAAACCGCGATCACCACCGCACCATCCATGGAGACATGGCCAGTGCCCTTGCGGTAACTCACCCAGTAGCAGTCCTGCCAGTACTGCAGATCGGTGAAGGCATTATGCATGCCGTCACGGGCAACAGTCACGTGGTGCAGTATGCGGCTCATGGTGGTCTCCTTGTGTCGTTCCATCCGGATGGCGCTAGGCGATCGGGCCATGGCGTGAAGCGCCTGATCGGTGCAGATGCTGAAGCTACTGCGCCCGCTCTGGGTTGACAACAGTATCGGCCCGTTGCACACTGCCTGATGCTATTAGCGGGTTGGATCGGCGCATCGAAGGACAGGCGGTCGGCGCACAACCCCCTGCCGCGCATCGCCCGCGCCGCAATCGATCCGTTAGCAGCCGACAAGCCGGCAGCAGGCGCCAGCCCGGAATCGCCGCCCGCGCGCCTACGGCTCGGATTCGTGCCGGCAGCGTGACAACCGTGCATTTCAGGAAGGAAGGTCCATGACCCCTCGCGAACGGTACTACAATACGATCCATTTCCTCCCGGTCGACCGATTCACCTACAAATTCGGCGGCCCCCGCCAGAGCACCCTGGACGCCTGGGAATACCAGGGGCTGGCCCGTGACTCGAACTGGCAGGAGCTGGTCGGCGCGGATCCGTTCACCAGTCTGCCCATCAATCCCGGCCCGGATCCGGAGTTCCAGGAAAAGACCCTGCGCATCGAGGGCGACAAACGGATCTGGATCGACAACCTGGGGGCCACGCGCATCGACGAAGTGCACCCCACCACGCCTGGTTTCGTCACCCGCCGGTGGCTGCGTTTCCCGGTGGAGACGCGGGCGGATTTCGAGTCCATGAAGAAACGGTTCGTGCCGGACTCGCCCGGACGCGTCCCGGCGGACTTCACCGAGCAGTGCCGTCGCCTGGATCCGGCCACCCGTCAGGCCAACCTCAGCCTGACCATCCGCGGCCCGTTCTGGATGGTGCGGGACTGGGTCGGATTCGAGAATCTGTGCACGCTGTGCGCCGACGATCCGGACTGGGTCAGGGAGATGTTCGACTTTACCTGCGACTTTGCCATCGCCAACATGCGCGGCCGCATCGAAGGCCTGGAGATCGATCACCTCTTCGTCAACGAGGATATGGCTTACAAGCACGCCAGCATGATCTCCCCGGAGATGGTGCGCCGGCTGATGTTTCGCGGGTACCGCCGCCTGCTGGATTTTCTCCGCTCGGCTGGCGTACGCAACGTCATCATGGATTGCGACGGGCACATCGGCCAGCTCATGCCCCTGTGGATCGAGACCGGTTTTCACGGCACCTGGCCCGTCGAGATCGCCGCTCTCAATGACCCCTTGCATTACCGCCGGGAGTATGGCACGGATATCGCCATGCTGGGCACTATCGACAAGCGCGCCCTGCGTTTCGGTTTCGAGGAAGTCAAGGCGGAGGTCCTTGGCAAGGTGCCGTTTCTCATGGAGAAGGGTGGATATGTGCCGGGCGTGGACCACGGCACCCCGCCGGACGTGCCGGTGCGAAATTACTTCTACATGGTGGAACTGATCAAGGCAGTGGCCGAAGGCCGTGAGGTGGACCGGGTCAACATCGATCGCTACCAGGATGTGCTCGGACCTATACGTGAGAACTGGAGCATGGATCTGGCACGGCGAATCCTGCGTGAAAGCATCGATGAAGACGGGCACGAAACCTGACCTGCATGCGCCCATCTTCCGCAGCATCATCATGCAGCATCATTGTGCAGCATCGCGCCACCCATCGGACCCTGTCTCCCCGGGATATCACCCCGCAGCATCATTGTGCAGCCTCGACATATCGAATATAGCATATCGCATACAGCCAATCTGGCCCAAGGAGGACCTAAATGGATACTCGACTATTGACCGGTACCGGGACCACCGTCTCCCGCCTGTCGCTGGGCACCATGACATTCGGAGACCAGGTGGACGAAGCCACCGCCACCCGCATGATCGACACGGCACTGGATCATGGCGTCAACTTCATCGATACGGCCGACGTGTACGTGGACGGACGCTCCGAGGAGATCGTCGGGAGGGCGCTGCAGGGCCGACGGCACCAGGTGGTCCTGGCCAGCAAGGTGGGCAACAAGGCCGGTGATGACCCGCATCGAGACCAGGGTCTGCATCGCTGGCACATCATCCGGGGAATCGAGGCGTCACTGCGGCGGCTGCAGACCGACTGCCTGGACCTGTACTACATGCATCGACCGGACCCCGGCACCCCCATCGAGGAGACCCTGGCGGCCTTCGACCACCTCGTGCGCCAGGGAAAGATCCTGTATGCCGGCATGTCCAACTACGCGTCCTGGCAGGTCTGCGAGGCATTGTGGAAGGCAGCGGCCGATCGCTGGCCGCGCCCCGTCGTCATGCAGCTCCCGTACAACCTGATCACGCGCAGCATCGATGCCGAATGCGTCGCCTTCGCGCAACACATGCGCCTGGGGTTGACGGTGTACAACCCGCTGGCCGGCGGGCTGTTGACCGGCAAACACGAGCGCCGCGAGGGTCCGTCGGCTGACACGCGCCTGGGACGCAGCAGCATGTATCACGGACGTTTCTGGAGCGACGTGAACCTGGATGCCGTGGAAGCCCTGAGCGGAATCGCCCGGCAGGCCGGCAAGACCATGGTGGAACTGGCGCTGCAGTGGCTGTTGTCCCAACCGCATGTGGACTCCGTCATCCTGGGAGCCAGCCGAGTGGAACAGTTGGAACAGAACCTCAACGCCAGCGCGGGCCGGCTGGACGATGCCACCCTGCAGGCCTGCGACCAGGTGTGGCAACAGGTTCGCGGACCGCATTTCCAGTACAACCGCTGAACACCATCGCTGCACCGGCTGGACGCGGGCACAGGCGCCGTAACCCTGTAACACCACCACCATTGCCGCGCCCGCGTCAGCCTCGACCCGTAGTCAGCAACCCAGTCACATTGCGGAACGCCAGACCCGTTCCGGCTTGTCGCACGCGGCACGCTTGTGTTGGGGTTAGTCCGCCCACATCATGGCGTGTTCATCCATGGCCCGGGCCACCGCCCGGATGTTGGCCAGCGGTGTGCCGGGATACACTCCCCAGATCAGATCGAGCCCTCCGCGCGGCGACCCGAGCCGCTCTATGCAGTGGCGCACGTGAGCTGCCGACTGCTCCGGAGTGCCGAACACGGTGACGCTCTGTCTGTCGATATCCAGGTTGATGCACACCCGGCCCCAGGCGCGTTGCCGCAGGTTCTCCACGCCGTTGACCAGATCTTGAGGGTTGAGAACGGAGACACCGCACTCCAGCAAATCCGGGATGATGTCCAGGATATAGCCGTCCGTGTGCAGGGACACATGCACGCCATGGTCGCGGCAGCAGGAAAATATCCGCTGATAGGTAGGTTTGATATACTGGCGCCAGGTGGCGGGGCTGATCGGCAGCGCCTGTTGCAGTCCCAGGTCATCACCGAAGCCGATGCTGTCCACGCCCAGATCGATCCACCGGCGGACCACGTCCATCCAGTACTGTTCGACTATGGCGATGAGTCGAAGCAACTCCGGCCGTCCCTCCGCCATATCCATCATGCACCGGTCGAAACCGCGCAGATAGGTCAGGCGCAGGAAGACGAAGCCGTGGTCCGTCCCCCCGGTGGCCGCATCTCCCCGGGCGTGGGCCTGTTCGACGTTTTGCCGCGCCTGATCCCAGTCCGTGAATGCCTCCGGATCAGGTGGAGCATACGTGGCCAGCGCCTCCCAGGACGCCAGCGGATGCCCCGTGCAGATACCGTCCAGCGCTTCCAGCGGATACACCCAGTCGCAGCCCCAGCGGTCGGTCTCGCGGGCGTTGGCCGCGCGTCCGGCCGTCCGGCTGATGCCGACCCGGACGTGATCCGAAAAGGACTCCAGCTCGTCCAGCGCCGTGCCGTATTCCTTCCAGACCGGATATGTGATGCTGATGTGCGACCGCACCTCGGGATCTCCGTCCAGAGCCATGCGCCGCCGGAAACGCTCGCGTTCGTTCATCAAACGGTCTCCTTGCCGGTTAAACTGTAGGTCTATACGCTCCGTTCTCACGGTAGCGGCTACCGCGGCACTCGCTACCGCACATCTCCCATCAACCGAGAAGACTGGCGGCATGATCGTGCAACCGGGTCCACCATGCCGGCACCCCGGGCACGAGAAAAAGATGCGTCTGCCCGGGCGCGTCTCCGGCGCCGAAACCGGGACAGACGATACGGGCCTCCGGATCCGCGGCCACCCAGGCAGCCAGCTCGCGTTCCAGGTGGCGCGGCGATCGCAGCAGCACGCATCCCCGCAGTTGCACGGTGACCGGTTCCAGCAGGTAATCGATATGCCAGTGGAGTTTCTTCGCCGCAGGCGGCGCCAGGCCAGGCGTCATGCCCGCTTCTTCCAGGGCCCGCAGCAACGCAGCGCGCAGCGCGTGCGGCCGGCGGGACACCTTCCTGGTGGTGTGACGCAGCACCCGTCGTGGCAGACTTGTCGCGTGGCGTCCCAGCGCCGAGCCGAGGTACACATAATGACCCGCCGGAAACCGCCGCAAGCTCCGGCGCCTGCCGAGGCGCAGGCACAGGGCCCGGGTCAGCTCGATGTGCAACAGGTAAGTGCCTTGTTCGCCGAGCGGACCCAGTATGACCACGGATTCACGGTAAGCCTCCATAACACCCTTGCCGTCTTCCGGCGCCGAATCTGCTGCACAGAAGCCAGCAGGAAAGGTAGCATATCTGGTCCTGCGAACCAGTATCACCTCTGTATAGTCACCCCATATAGGCACAGATGGCTCGACGTTAGCGGCTGGTGGAACGGGACCCATCGTTCCAGCGTGTCGATCCGGTCCTCGCTTCCGGACACGTGTAACGCTCTACCCGCACAGCCCATGCCCATGTAACTGCCGCGTAACAGCTCCAGAAAATAATACCCTGTATTTCAGGGGTTTTCGCGGTGGTCTGCAGGTTGCTGAGACCTTGCCGGACTCGTCATCGCCGGGGCCCGGAATTCGGGCCGGGACCGTGGGGCGAGGTGAAGTGTCGGTGTTCGACGGTCGACCGTCGCGGGCCAGGGATCGATGGCCGAGGGCCAAGAGCCAGGGGTCGACAGTCGAGGGCCGGGAATAGATGGGCGCGAGCAGGGGGGCGCGGGCCGATCATTCGGCAGACGAACTCAGGTGAACGGGCAGCATGACCGTTGACTCAGGACGGGAGTATCTCATGAAAAACCGTGGCGTGTCCGCGCTGGCCCTGGCCGCATTCGTGGGGCTGGGCGGACTGGGGCTGTTCGTGCACTACTACCAGGAGGCTTTCCCCGCTGCGTCGCTGAACTTCAGGCTCAGCCGGGATGAAGTCTATCGGACTGCAGGCCGGTACCTGAATGATCTGGGTCATGATCCGGACAGCTACCATACCGCGGCGATCTTCACCTGGTCGCAGATGCCGCAGATTTTCCTGGAACGGACGCTGGGTCTCGAGGAGAGCAATCGGCTGGCCCGGGATTGGCTGTCCCTCTGGTCCTGGCAGGTCCGTTGGTACAAACCGTTGCATGAGGAGGAGTTCAGGGTGGCACTGGACCCGGGAGGCCGCGTCGTGGGGTTCAGTCATCGGATCCCTGAAGACGCGCCGGGAGCCGCACTGGCGCAGGAGGAGGCGCTGACTCTCGCCGCCGCTTACCTGCGGCAAAGGCAGCAACTGGATCTATCCGGTTACGACCTGGTCGATCGCTCCACCACCGTCAGGCCCCATCGGGTCGACCATGAGTTCGCCTACCGAAA
This sequence comes from Candidatus Latescibacterota bacterium, assembly GCA_007136405.1. Classification (GTDB taxonomy): domain Bacteria; phylum Latescibacterota; class UBA2968; order UBA8231; family UBA8231; genus SLHA01. The sequence continues at coordinate 7,848 of SLHA01000079.1, read as the reverse complement.
GGCTGATTTCGTCGCCGGTGAAGACGGGCACTACCGCCTGGAGGTTCTGGTCCAGGGGAATCGCATAGGCGGTTATCGCGAGTATCTGTGGGTTCCCGAATCATTCGCGCGGGAGTACGCTGCAATACGCGGGCGCGCCCACTTGCTGACCGGCACCTTTCAGGTTTTCTGGATTGCGCTGGGCATCGTCGCCCTCGTCGTCCTGGCGCAGTATCACAGAAATCGTCTGCTGGAGTGGCAACCGGGCGTAGTCGTCGGTATTCTGGTTGCCGTCGCATCCGTCGTGGCTGGTTTGAATTCGCTGCCGCTGACCCGTTACGGCTTCGACACGGAGCAATCCGGCACCGTGTTCCTGGTCACGTCATCTGTAGGCCTCATCCTGAACGCGGCTGTTTTGGGTACCACCATCTGTCTGGTCGGTACCGCCGGAAATGCCCTGGGTCGTACCGTCCTGCATCAAGGCGTGCACACCCCGCTGGGCCGGCTGACTGGAAGCGGCCTTCTGTCCCGCCATTTCCTGCGCGCCACGCTGGCCGGTTACGTGATCGCTGCTGGCATGCTCGGTTACGTGACCCTCTTCTACCTGGTCGGTTCGCGTCACTTCGGCTTGTGGGTGCCGGCAGACGTCAGTGAATATCGCAACGCCTTCAGTACGGTGCTGCCCTGGATCTACCCCTTGCTGGCCGGTCTCTCCGCCTCTGCTCTCGAGGAGTTCTTCTTTCGCCTCCTGGCGATATCCCTGCTGGTACGCTGGCTCAAGCGTACGTGGATGGCCGTCCTGATCCCTGCCGTGGTGTGGGCCTTTCTCCATTCCAACTACCCGGTCGAACCCATCTACGCACGGGGCGTTGAGCTCACTCTGGTGGGGATCGTGCTTGGTGTCGCGTTCCTGCGCTACGGCATCTGGGCGCCCATAGTGGCCCATTACGCCTACAATGCCTTCATCACCGCGTATCCCATGATACGCTCGACAAGTCTCTATTTTCAGCTATCCGGACTGGCCGTCACGGGGCTCCTGCTGCTACCCGCCATCCCGGCACTGCTCGCTGTGCTGACAGGCCGGAGCACAGGAACGATGGAAAGGTCTGCAGGAGCTGCCGGCCCCGAAGCCCGGACGACAAGCGACCGGCCTCCATCGTCACCGGCGCAAGAGCTCAGTAAGCCGCCCTGTCTGGATGGGCTTCGGTTGCACGAGGCGCTGGAAATCCATGTTCCGGATCGCCGCGCCTGGCTCGCCGCGGGAATGCTGGCCTCTGCAGGCGCCGTACTCATCTTCAGCATCCAGCCGGTCCAGTTCGGGGCACGCAACCTGACCCTGAGCGTCACGCGCGCCGAGGCTGTCCGGACGGCGCAGGCATTCACTCGGCAGATCGGTCTGGATACCCGCCGCTTCCGTCGCTCGGTGGAATTCCACAGCACTGTGGGCTCCCAGGATCACGTGCATCTGGCCCGTACAGCCGGCATGGCGTCTGCTGATACGCTGATGTTCGAGCATACCAGTCCATGGATGTGGTACGTACGATGGTTCAGACCGCTGGAAAAGGAGGAGCTATGGGTGGGCGTGGATGCCTCCGGTCGCGGCGTCAGGTTCCTGGAGCACAAGATCCCCGAGACCCGTCCGGGAGCGCAACTGACGGCGGACTCGGCCCGTGTGCTGGCCGTCGACGTCGCCAGGCGGCATTTCGGTCTGCCGGTCGATGATCCTGACCAGTATGCCTTGCTGGAGGACCGCTCGACAAAGCGTGAAGCCCGGCTCGATCACCATTTCGTCTGGGAGCGCCGGGACCACAGGGTGAACGGGGGAGAATTCCGCGTCCACCTCAGCATCCAGGGTGACACCGTGGGACGCACCGCGCTGTATTACCGGGCGCCGGTAGCTTTCCTGCGGGAACTCCGCCAGCAGCACGCCGGCGACCTCGTCGCTCAGGTGGGCCGGTTGCTGTTGACCGCCGTCACCGTCGTTCTCGGTGGCCTGTACTTTTTACGAGCCTACCGTGACCGCATGCTTACCGGACGCTTTCCCGCCTGCGCCGGCGCGGCCATGGCCCTGACCACCCTCGTGCAGCGCATCAACCTGCTACCCATCTTCCACCAGCAATATGACACGAGTCAGAGCATGGAGACGTTCCTCGGCAGACAGGCTGTCGGCCTGCTGCTCGAGATGGCTTTCAGCGGACTGGGTTACGCCGTTACCCTGATGCTACTGATCGCTATGTACCGCACCCGCTTCGATCGCGAAATACCGCCCGGCCGCTGGTTGCGGTTACTCAGTCTGAAGACGGGATCAACCCGTTTTTGGACCGGCACCGTGGCCATGGCCATGGCCATGGCCATGTACCATCACGGTGGCGAACGTCTGGCCGCCTACGCGGGATATCGCTGGTTCACGGCGCACCTCGTGCCGGGGGATTTCACGATACCCGGGATCAACACGTATTCCCTTCCCCTGTTCGGGTTGACCGCGGCCATGAGCAGTTTTCTCCTGCCGTTGGCGGCCCTCGGAGTGGTCCTCGTATGGAAGCAGGCCGTGGGCAGGGACTGGATGGTCGTCGCCGTGTTGTTTGCCGCCCTTCCGGGACTCCAGGCCTTGAGCCAGGGAGGCAGCATACTGCACGTCGCTCTGTTGCTCGGTCTGCACGGAGTGATCTACACGCCCCTGCTGTACGTCATTCTGCGTGTCATCCGGCTCAACCTGCTGGTCTACTGCATCGCCTTCTACGTCGGCCAACTGGTCTTCGGACTGGGGCTGACCTATCGGCAGCCGGCTGTGGCCACATCGTGCCGTGCGGAAGGCCTGGTGCTGATTCTGCTGGGTCTGGTGCCGCTACTGCTCCCCATAGGTGCCTGGTTCAGGCAGCGGCGGCGCACCGTTCCGGCATGATGCCGGGAACCGGTCCAGCGCAGTCACGCGGCACGCCTGGTGTGCTTTCGGAGACCCGCCTGTCGAAGACGGCGAAACCCGCTCGCAACCCGGCCCACCGGACCCCAGCAGCCAGAGCTGTGGCAGCCAGAGTCGCCGTGGCTGCCCCGGTGGCCATCGTGCTTAACAACGGCGGCCATACCGCGCTCGAACGGCAGCCAAAGGCCCGCCGGAGCATCCAGCGTCGCGTCAGAACCGCCAGGGTCGCTCCGCGGCAGCCAGGGGCGCGCCGGAACCGCCAGCGCGATCCGCATCGGGAAACTCAGCTCACCGCATCCTTGGCTCTGGCCACCCAGCGAGTTGGTCCCAATTCGTCCTCCAGACTCAGCGGCATGGAGCCTCTGCCGCGCAGCATATCGACATACAGCCCGAAGTAGTCACCGGAGGGGCCGCTGGTCGCCAGTAACCGCGGCCCCTCTCCGGGCAACAGCAGCCGCGCCGTTCCGGCCAGCAGGTCGCTCTCGATGATGCCCTGCGTACCGAATATCCGCAGAATCTCGTACCCCCAGCCCAATTCCTTGACGGGATTCAAATAGTTGCAGACGCCGCTGGCAACGCCGCCGTTGGCCAGGGTCATCAGAAAGGAGGCGGCCCGGCGGCAGTCGCTGTCCCGCGCCGGATTGCCCAACCGGGTCTCCACCAGGCGCATCGAAGCGATCTTCACGCCGGCGACATGCTCGACGAAACGTCCGATGTATACCCCCACCTGGCGGGCCAGCCCACCGTCGATACGTTCGTCCGCCGGACGCCGGTCGTGCCACGGGTAGCATTTCTGCGCCAGAACCTGCACCACCTGGCCCACGACTCCGGACTGCACCTGATCCCGCATGGTGCGGTACGGTTCCTGTACCACCGTACCGGCCATTTCGTGGAACTGCATGCCGGTCCGGCGACTGACGCTGATGATGGCGTCCAGCTCCGCCTCCGTGAACGCACAGGGTTTTTCCGCGTATACATGCTTGCCAGCCTGCATGGCATCCATCGCATGCTGCGCCTGTTCGCTGCGCATCGGCGAGCACAGGCTGATCAATTCCACTTCATCATCGACCAGCAGCGCCTGCAGGCTGTCGTGCCGGCGCACTGTGGCCAACCCCGGGGGCAATGACGCAGGCTCGATGCCCGCGACAGCGACCAGCCTGGCGCCCGGATGGTTGTCCAGCAGCCGCTGAATCTGGTGACCGTTGCTGCCGTAGAGTCCCACGCTGACTTTGTCCATGTTCACCTCCGCTCGGTATGATCGATCCAATACAGAAATAGCAGGCCCGGATCCGGTCCGTACACGGCGATACGCGGCGCCATCAGACCCGGACGTGGGTTTCTCCCCTCCTCAGTGCACCTCAGCGCACAGCCGCGCACAACCGCAGGATCCCACGCGAGACCAACCATGCGGTGCAGGAATGCGACCCGTCTCGCTCGCAGACAACAGTAAGGTACAGCTTCCCCAGCATGACGGCACTCCGTTCAGTGTCGCCGGGCGGCGCGTGCCACGGCTCCGGATCGTTGACTGTAGCCCTGCAACGGGAATACGTTGACCTCAACCGGTCAGCAGCTTATATCTACTGCAGGATCTACGGGTAATGCCGGGTATGGATGCGGTCGGAAGAAGGCCTTCGGCTCGTTGCCGCGCGTCTTGACTGGCGCTGTCCAAGGCGCCATACCCCCGGTCGCCATCCTGTTCACGGGAGATTCGCACCCGCCGGGACTACCCCGGGCGCCATCCACCGGCCCAACGTAGATCGACCACCAGGGGCGTCCGGGTTGCTTACAGATGGTCCTGGCTTTTCGGAAGGTCCTGGGTACTTCGTTCGCGTCAATCCTGCCTTGGAGCGCCTGATCGGCGCCGGCTGGACCGGGCACAAACTGACAACCGATGGCATGCAGGCCTTGGCTCAGCAAAGTAACACCATTCAACCTGGTCTCGATGACCTTCTAGCCCGCTACGATCAGGCGGCCCAGCAGCTGCTGGACGTCGCCCTGCATGACGGGCATTTCAACGAGCCCCGGCACTGGCCGCCAAGCCAGAATATCGGCCTGCAGGGTCTGGAGACCCGGGCTGAACTGATCACCACCATCCATGACGGCATGCCGGAACGCCGGGACGCCCGGCTGGTAGATGCGCATACCCGCCAGGCGCAGGCCATGCCCGCGTACCTGCAGGCGAACAGACTGTATCTGGCCCTGCAGAGACGGTTCGTAGACGCCCAGGCCGGGAATCGTCGCGAATTCCTGGAACTGTACCAGACCGAATACCTGCAGGCGCTTGGACGGGACAACCCCATGGCTCTGGACGAGGGCGAAGCCGCGCTGGTGCAGTTGCGCGTGTCCCGCGCGCCACTGTCTCACGCCCATGCGGTGGCGGAGAAACTCGCTCCGTCCATCCCGCCTGACGATCCTCGCTGGGAGGTCACCTGGACCTGCCAGGTGGATGGCATCACGTATGCAGACACGCTGCGGGCCCTGCTTCGACTCATCGCCGAACGCGTGGTCGACCTGCTGGCCGCGGGTGAACACCTAGCTGTCCGCTACAACACCTTCAGCAACTTCGTCTGGCTGGGCATCGCGGTATGGAAACCTATAACCGACGCGGATGTACTGCTGGCCCGGCTGGGTGATGCCGTTGCCGCCGCCGATCGCCACCGTATGCAACAGCTGGTGCTGGATGGCAAGGCCATGCTCCTGCGCTTTCTGCAGGCACATCTGGAGGATCCGGCCCAGATCAAGCCGCGTGAGTTCTGGTACGGGCAAGAGTACAGCTACCTCACCCGGGATATGATCGATCTGGCTCAGGAACTGCGGGCCCGGATCGACAGCCTGGAACCTGTGGCCCGCCGCAACCACTGTCCCTTGCCGGACCCGCCACCGCTGCTGACCGGACGACTCCAGGGACACTTCCTGGAATACCCGCACGTCGGCCGGGAGGAGACGCTGGGGCCCTGGCGTCGGCGCGCGCGTCTGTTGCGCTGGGTGCGGTTGATGCGCGGTATTGCCCGGACCAAAAAACGCCTGCGCGACCGCTCCGGACCGGATCTGCTGCAGCGTTCCTGGAAGCTGAACTGTGACTGGGCCAACCGCACGCTGGAGATATTCGGAGTCCAGGTGGATGTCACCATAGATCCGGACTTCGCCGGGCTGGCCGCTGACCTGCAGCTGGAGAAGGGCGAACGGCCGGTGCTGTTCCTGCCCACGCACCAGAGCGTCCTGGATCACCCGGTGATGAACCACGTGCTGCAGCGGCCTGAACTGGTTGCGGCCATGGGATGGCAGGAACCGGTACCTTGCGTCATACTGGCCCGCACCGGGCTATGGAAACCGGCGGACCTGCGCATAGGCCCCTGGACGCTGTCTCTGCTGGGCGTCAGCGCCGACGAGGCGGACCGGTTCCTGGTGGAAATCGACGGCCACGTGCTCATGCAGCGCACGCGGGATACCGGTAATCCCACCCAGACTTTCGCCCGCAAACTCCAGGAACGTCCAGGCGTGGTGTATGGCGCCGGCACCACCTCGGCTCACGAGCTGCAGTGCCTGCCCATGCAGCACGGGCTGTTCGCGCAACTACCGCCGGACATCGTGATCGTTCCCATGGTGTTCCGCGGCATCCATGCCCTTTGGCCCAAATGCCCCAGGGGAAACCTGCACATCAACCCCGGCCGCGTGGAGGCGGTGGTGTGCCCGCCCATGCCGGGAGAGACCACCCTGCTGCCGCGGAAACGAGCCCTGCGGACCCAGCTGGAACCGGCCACCCTGTTCCAGGCCGTACATATCGCCCACCTGTACAACCCCGAATACGCGGAATACACCGGCCATGACTGACAGTCCCTGCCTGGTCGCCGTAGGCGCCCATGCCGCCGATATGGAGTTCGCCGCGGGGGGCGCCATCCTCCAGCACGTGCGCGCCGGCTGGCAGGCTCATATCGTCCATCTCACCCCTGGAGAAAAGGGCAGCGCCACGCTGTCCGTAGAGGCCTACGCCGCCCAGAAGCAGCAGGAGGCCGCCAGCGCCGCCAGCGCTCTGGGCGCCACGCCGCATTTCCTCCCGTATGCGGATGGCGAGCTGCCGGCAACGGATGCCGTCGCCCGGGAGCTGGCGCTGCTCTTCCGCCGGCTGCAACCGCGTGTGCTCATCGCCCATTGGCCCGGCAGCATTCACCAGGACCACACCAACGCCCACCATCTGTGCGTTCGGGCACGCTTCATAGCTGCCATCCGCCACTTCGAACTGGCAGGATTGCCCCCGGTGAAAGGTTGCCGGTTGTATTTCAGCGACAACTGGGAAGACCCGACGGACTTCGAACCGTACGTGTATGTGGACATCTCGGATGTGATGGCCGGATGGGAAAAAGCCTGCAAGGCGTACGCCATCGGGCGCGGCGAGAGCGGTTTCCCCTACTGGGACTGGTACGAAGCCAGAACACGCCAGCATGGGATCCTGCGCGGCGTCTCGCATGCCCAGGCTTTCGGCATCGATGCCACGGAGAAATTCCGGATGCAGCAGTTACTGTAAGCCGGACCCCGGGCGACGCGCAGGTCAGTCTGACTCGACCCTGCACCACCGGATAGACTCCTGCGGCGGCGGAGCGCGTTTGTGGTGCCGGCACGCACCCGCTGGCCTGCCCACCGTTCACCTGCCATATGTCCACGGGCCGGCGGACATATGGCCGCCGGCGGGCCCTGCCCCCATGCCACGGAGACCGCCATGTCTGACGTCATCATACGCGCCTATCGCGGCACGGACGAGCCGGCGTTGCTGGACCTGTGGAACGAGGCGCTGCCCCGCGATCCGCTCGACAGCGCCACCTTCCGGCGCAAGGTGCTACTGGACCCGAACTTCCGTCCCGAATGGCTGCTCGTCGCTGCGCGCCGGACGCGGAAAGTGGGCGGAGAGGGCGGTGAGCATCGCGAGGGCGGTGAGCATCGCGAGGGCGGTGAGC
>SLHA01000085.1 GCA_007136405.1 Candidatus Latescibacterota bacterium | reverse complement strand
GCCCACTGGAAGCTCAGCAGCAGGCGCAGATTGGCGAACATCTGCCACATGTCGCCCGGCATCTTGTCCAGCAATGAGCGCTTGCCGTGCACCACCTCATCGTGAGACAACGGCAGGATGAAGTTCTCGTTGTACGCGTACAGCATGCTGAAGGTCAGATCGGCGTGGTGGTATTTGCGATGCACCGGCTCCTTGGACAGGTAACGCAGCACGTCGTTCATCCACCCCATATTCCATTTGAACCCGAATCCCAACCCTCCCGAGTAGGCGGGCCGGGAAACGGCAGGCCAGGCGGTAGACTCCTCGGCGATCGTCATGGCGCCTGGAAAACGGCTGTACACCTCCGCGTTGAGCTGCCGAAGAAAAGTGATGGCTTCCAGGTTCTCGCGTCCGCCCTGGGAGTTGGGAATCCAGTCACCGCCCTCGCGCGAGTAGTCCAGGTACAGCATGGAAGCCACCGCATCCACCCGGAGACCGTCCACATGGTAGGTATGCAGCCAGAATATGGCATTGGAAAACAGGAACGAGCGTACTTCGTCGCGGCCGTAGTTGAAAATCAACGTATCCCAGTCCGGATGCAGGCCCTGGCGGGGGTCATCGTGCTCGTACAGCGCCGTACCGTCGAAGCGTGCCAGTCCATGTCCATCCTTGGGAAAATGTCCGGGAACCCAGTCTATGATCACCCCGAGGTCATGAGCGTGGCAGTAATCGACGAAATAAGCGAAGTCCTGGGGGGATCCGTACCGTGCCGTAGGAGCGAAGAAGGCGGTGATCTGATACCCCCACGAACCCGAAAACGGATGCTCCGATATCGGCATCAACTCCACGTGCGTAAACCCCAGATCCTTCACGTAAGGCACCAGCTGATGCGCCAGTTTCCTGTAGTCCAGCGGCTCGCCGGTCTTCGGATCCCAGCGCCACGAGCCCGCATGGATTTCGTAGATGGCCATGGGTTCGGTCAGCGGCCGCCAGCGCTGTCGCCTTGCCATCCACTCGGCATCATTCCACTGGATCTGCGCCAGATCGCACACGATCGACGCTGTGCGCGGCGGCACTTCCGTGCCGAAGCCGTACGGATCCGTCTTCACCAGGATCTCGCCCGTGCTCGCCGTCAACTCGTATTTGTACACCGCGCCCACCTGCAACCCGGGCAGGAACAACTCCCACAGACCCGATGAACCCAGCGAGCGCATCATGTGGCGTCTGCCGTCCCACCGGTTGAAATCACCGACCACGCTTACACGCGAAGCTGCCGGAGCCCAGACAGCGAACAACACCCCGGCCGCGCCATCGATTTCGAGCAGATGCGCACCGAGCTTGTCATAGGCGCAGAAGTGGGAGCCCTCGTTGAACAGGTACTGGTCATCGGCTGCGAGGATCGGCCAGAAAGAGTACGGATCCCGCACGACGTGAACGGTGCCGTCGTGGCCGGTGACCTCCAGCTCATAAGCGAAGTGTTCGCCACCACCTTGGATCACAGCCTCGAACACGCCTTCCGGATGGACCCGCTCGGCGGGATGGCGGCCATGTCCATGACGCCCGCACACCACCACTTGCCTGGCCTCCGGACGAAAGGTCCGGCAGACCAGCACCCTGTCTCGGCCATGGTTTTCCCGATGCATTCCCAGAACAGCGAATGGATCGGCCAGGCGGGCGTGCAGCAGGTTATCGAGATGCTCTGGGCGCATGATCATGGACATTGCTTTCGACTCCTCTTCCGGGCAACAGACTAGACTCACACTGGTCTATGAAGATAAGGCAGGAAGGCGAAGGACCAAAGACAGCCTTCACTCCGTCGTGCCGTGACTCGATCGCGACAGGCGACACACGGATGCAACTTCCTCCACTCCGTCTCGCCATGGCTGGTCCCTTGCTCTCGATCAGGCGACTGACTATCATACTGCCACCATACATAGACTTGAATCCGAGCAGGTAGGAACCATGGGACACCGCCTCACCAGTGGCTGGGGGTTGTATCCGACCGTCACTGCACACGTGCACACGGCACGCCTGCCCGTCCACCTCAAACAGCTTCTTGCTGCCGGCGGCACATGGTTACCCCAGGGTAACTGCCGTTCGTATGGGGATGGTTGCCTGGCACCGCAAGTCGTCTCCATGCTGGCGCTGAACCATCTCCTGGATTTCGATCCATCCCGGGGGACGGTACGGGCCCAGGCCGGCATCACCCTGGACGATCTGCTCCGCTTTCTGGTACCCCGGGGATGGTTCCTGCCGGTAACCCCCGGAACCAAGTTCCCCACACTGGGCGGTTGCCTGGCAGCGGATGTGCACGGCAAGAACCACCATCTGGATGGTACGCTGAGAAACTTTGTCGAGCAACTCGACATGGTGCTGGCCGACGGCTCGGAAATTTCCTGTTCGCCGCAGGACCACCCGGACCTGTTTCGCGCCACCCTTGGCGGCATGGGCTTGACCGGCATCATATACGCCGCCACCTTGCGGTTGCGTCGTATCGAATCCGCCTTCATCGACATGCGCTCTGTGCGCACCGGCAGCCTGGCAGAAGCAGTGCAGGTGTTCTCGGAAACCCATGCGAATTACCCGTATTCCGTTGCCTGGATCGACTGCCTGGCGCGCGGACGCCAGCTGGGACGCGCCATCGTCATGCTCGGTGACCATGCTGCGCCGGCATCGGACCAGCCGGACCGCGAACTGACCGTGCACCGCTCAGGCTCGGTCAGCGTACCGTTCTTCCTGCCCGGCCCAACCCTCAATCGCTGGACCGTCAAGGCCTTCAACACGCTGTATTACCATCGCCAGTGGCGGCGCGATGTTCGGACGCGGGTGCATTACGACCCCTTCTTCTATCCACTTGACGCCATCGGCAACTGGAACCGGATATACGGACGCAAAGGCTTCCTCCAATACCAGTTCGTCATTCCCTTCAACAACGGGATGGAGGTGATGACGGACATACTGGAGCGCATCGCTGCACGTGGCGCCGCGTCCTTCCTGGCTGTTCTCAAGACGATGGGGCCGCAGGACGGCCTTCTCGCTTTTCCCATGCCGGGCTACACACTGGCACTGGATATCCGCCGCAGCGATGACAGCATCATCCCCTTTCTGCGGGAGTTGAATGAGACTGTTATCGCGGCCGGAGGCCGTAACTATCTGGCCAAAGACGCTATCATGCCACGCGACCAGTTCGAGAGGATGTACCCAGGCCTGGAGGAATTCAGGCGTATCAAGCGGACCGTGGATCCGGAAGGCCGCTTCAAGTCCACCCAATCCGCACGGTTGGGGCTGTCATGACCCGGCGGGCCTTGTTGCTCGGAGCCAAGTCCCCGATCGCCCAGGAGCTGGCCAGCCGGCTGGCCAGCCGGCACGACTACGACGTCATCCTGGCTGCCCGCAACAGCATGCAGCTGGCCCCCTTTGCCGCTGATCTGAGTCTGCGGACCGGACGCCGCGCGGTCCTCCTGGAATTCGACGCTCTCGACACCGAGGCCCTGGCGCGGTTGCCGGAACAAGCCCGCGCGGTGGCGGGTGACTTTGACCTGGCAGTGGTGGTTTTCGGCTACCTGGGAGACCAGCGGCGCGCCGAAGAACAGGCGGACGAAGCACTGCGCATCATCAACACGAACTACACGGGCGCTGCCCTGGTGCTGACCCATCTGGCGAATTACCTGGTACAGCGCGGACAACCTGGCGGCATCATCGGCATAGGCTCGGTGGCCGGTGATCGCGGACGAGGCAGCAACTATGTGTATGGCTCTGCCAAAGGCGCGTTGGCATTGTTTCTTCAGGGACTACGTAACCGCCTGGCCGGCAACGGGATCCATGTGCTCACCGTCAAACCGGGCTTCGTGGACACGCCCATGACCGAGGGGCTGGACGGGTTGTTTCTCGTTGCCTCACCCGAACGCGTGGCACGCGACATCCTGGCGGCGTACCACCGGCGTCGGAACGTACTGTACACCCCGTGGTTCTGGCGCTATATCATGCTCGTGATCCGCAGCATCCCCGAGCGTGTCTTCAAACGTCTGCACCTGTAAAACCGGCGCTGGTACAAACACTTCATCGGATGGCTCCGCAGCACGACGCACCCCGTGTCCATCACTCTTGGCTCCGCAGGCAGACCAATCGTGTGCCCGGTCATGGTATCTGGGTCTCATGGGGCCGAAAAAACCAGGGCACGGAGCAGCATGGTCGAAGACCCTCCCAGTAGCAGTCCGGCCGTAACCTGAGCCGGTGTGTGAGCCTGCAACCGCAACCGGGCCCAGGCCACCAGCGGCAGCATCAACAAGCTGGGCCAGAGCACGGGCCCCCCTGCCAGCAACAGTACACTGACACCGCCGCTGACGCCCACTGCATGGATACTGATCTTCCAGTACTGGTTGATCCACCACACCAGTAACGAGTTGAGACCGAAAGCACAGCCGGCAACCAGCATGAAAACCGGTGCGTCCAGCCATAAAAGCACCACATACCCACCGAAATAGCACAAGGTTCCAAGCAGCAGCAGACTGCCACGCTGGCTTCTTTCGTGGGGATACAGGTCCGTGATGTAGCCCACCCGGTGCAGGTAGATCAGAATGATCCCCGGCATGATGGAGAACAGCACGACCCCTGTTATACCGGCAACCCAGGCTTCACGCATCAGGTACGTCAGGCCGGCGAAGACGCCCAGCGCCAGACCTGCAGGGTTGAGCAGGTGAGACACGAACGAGGCGATCCTGTGTGACCGGACGCTGTGCACGGGGTAACTCTCCCCTTCTGCCTGTAGGGACGGTGGCGTTCAACTCCAAAACGTGAATCGGTAAAATCTACATGCTGCACGCAGCGCCGCCAAGCGCTGATGCTCCTTGGCCTGTCCTTTGTTTTTCTAAAGAACACTCCTATCCAGGACGATACTATACAGTGAGATACCACATCATACCACTGACACCGGAACGGCGAGGTTCCGTGCAGTGGGCATTCATGTACAGTTAGAAACATGGAGGTTTCTAATGTCTCTACGTGTCAACAACAACATCGCTGCGATCAACGCACGCCGACAGTTGAACTCGAACAACCGGGACCTCAACCTCCGCCTGGAGCGCCTGTCTTCTGGTCTACGAGTCAATCGTGCAGCTGATGATGCGGCAGGTCTATCCGTGCGCGAAGGTATGCGGGCGGAAATCAGTGGTCTCAGGATGAACGTCCTCAACGCCGAGCAGGCCGGCAACCTGTTACAGGTAGCGGAAGGATCCTTGAATGAGATCAATGCCATGCTGATTCGTATGCGCGAATTGGCCGTGCAGTCCTCTTCCAGCACGGTCAACGACAACAATCGTGCGTCCATCCAGGCCGAATACACTCAGCTGATACAAGAGATCGATCGCATCTCTCTTTCCACCACGTATAACGAGCAGGTGCTGCTGACCGGATACGGGAACCACGTCGATGCAACCTCGACGGCTCTGACCGCCAGCGATACCAGCGGAGTCACCGGCATAAGGATTTCCGGCGCCACCACAGGAACCTATACCTTCATCGATGCCGCGGCTGACGGTGCCATCACGCTGGGAAACGGTATCGTCACCCAGACGATCAGTGTAAACCAGCAACTGGACGGAAACGCGGTGGTAACCGGCACCACCATCGTGGCCAACTTCGACCGTCTCGGTATTCAGGTCAACCTGGCGGGTGCGGATGTGGCCAATGCAACGGGCCAATACACAGCCGGCGACCTGGAGGGTCAGACCATCGTGATCGAAGCCGGGACGGGCGGCTCCTTCCAGGTTGGTCCGAAAGACGGCCTGGATAACCGAATCGAGACTACCATTGGTGACATGCGGGCCAGCGGCAGTCTGCTCAACCTGAACATCACCTCTGTGGCAACCATCGACACATCCCGGTCCGCCATAACTCAAATCGACCAGGCCATATCCAGGGTGTCCAATCAGCGCGGCGACCTGGGAGCCTGGATGAACCGGCTGGCATTTACGGTGTCCTACACAGAAAATTCAATCGAAAATATTCAGAATTCGGAGGCGGCGATCAGCGACGCCGACATTGCCGCCGAGATCACGTCCTTCACACGGGCACAGATCCTGTCGCAGGCTGCGACATCGATGCTGGCTCAAGCCAATATGATACCTCAAAACGCCCTGGCGTTGTTGCAGTAGCATCAGGGCAGGCAGAACTGCCTGGCGGAGTCAGGAACGATACGGGGAACCGGACTCCGCCAGATGCACCATCCCGTGACCGCCCGGCCCGTTCTACCATCTCTTGCCACTGGCAGCACCGCGACTGGGCGCCTGTTCCCCACCTACCATAAAACCGACGAACCGTTTCTGCGCCAGCGTCTTGAGGTAATCCAGAAGAGACACCTCAGCCTCTCGGCGGTTGAGCTGATGGCGTTGGCTCAGGGTCTCGATCATCTGCCCCACGGTGGTATGTCCGTCGCACATCTGCCATACCTCGGTGCCCACCTCGTCCAGCGTGATGTTACGCTGTCGCGGTATGTAGAATACCTTGGAGAGCAACCGTATCTTCCAGTTGTCCTGGCGCTTTACCGTGATGCGCACCTCGCCGCGATCAGTCCGCTCCCATTCGACGGCGTCATTGCGAGCCGGCCTGGAGTTGAGCATGGCGTCGCGTTTGAGCTTTGGTTGCTTCTTGGTGGCAAAGATACCCATGGGCTATGCGGTCAGTAAAATCGCCGCGCTGCTCCTTCTTGCGGTAGAAATGATCGACGACACAGATCTTGTTGCTTGCGCGACAGTGCCACACCAGACCGTGCATATGCATACGCGGCCTGGCACTGATCCACGGCAATGGCCGCATCAACTGACGGAAACGGCTGCGCGGCTTGCCATGGATGCGGATCCCTTCATGGTCTCTTACGGATTCGGCAACCGTCTCGAAAGACAGGTCATTCAGCTTCTTCTTGTAAAAGACGGGATACCAGGCCGCCAGTTCCTGATCTTTCAGCAGCATCTTGGCCATGCTGAGACGTTCGATATTGCAGCTCTCCCTGCCGCGTTCGAAATTGAACTTGATGTGGCCTGATTTCAACTCATGTGACTCAAGTTTGAAATCAGCCGGCATGGTGAACTGAACACCAAAAACCGACCACAACCAGTTCTCCGCATGGTAGTCATCCTGTACCGACCGGATGACGGGAACAACCGGAATATCACCTTCCTGGCCATCTAAACGGGTGAGTACCCGGACCAGCATCAGGCGATTCGGGTGGGTCTTGAGCGCCAGATTGTGCGCCTGGAAATCCGCTTGCCAGCAGAACGCCTCGTAGTCTTTTCCCTCCAGCCACTTCTTGTCCTTGAGGAACCTGGCGTTGCGCTGGACCTTGAAGCTCAGTCCGGCCTTGCCCGCTTTCTTCTCCAAGTTCTCCAGATAGCGGTCCACCATAGAACGAACAGGCAGCACCTCTCCCCGTTTGGCCGTGCGCCACTCGATCTCGGCACGCACGATCCGGGCGTCATCCAGCCGGATGTAGCCGCTATCCGCGTTTCCATCGACCCGTCCCAGGTTCCACTGGTCAGGTACACGCAGACGTATTCCCTGCCAGCCGAAATCCGTCAACGAGTCGTACTCCGCCGCCATGTCAGAAGACCAGTACCGAGACTGACTTCTGGATCAGCGCAATTGCAATGGATGCCATACCCATGAGCGCCATACCGGCAGCAAACCCGACAGCCAGAATGGGTGCGTACAACCGCCACTGCTTTTTGCCGTACTTGTTCCAGAAGTAATATCGGGCCAGCAAGGCTCCCACCATCTCGGTAAGCATCATATGCGGAATGATGGTCAAGGCTCGAACCGAACCGAACACCATGAGCACCGGCAGACCGAGAATGGACAGGACGATGAACATCACCAGACCGGTGATGGTTCCGGCAAATATGTAGTTCTTGTTGATAGCGCGGAACAACCAGGGTTCATCCGTGGACCGCTGTATCCAGGGGCTCCCAAAGTTTGGATCCGTGTCGATGACGTAATAATACACCCACCCCTCGGGAACCGGTTCCGTGGCCCGGACATGAAGCGGTGGTCTGGCATCGGTGACGATACCGTCCACCACATCCGGCCCCAGGACTTCCAGGGCAGGACCGGTGGTAACCTCGTCATCGGGTTCCAGGGCGCCCAATGGCGGCGGCGGCAGTTCGTCTCTATCCCGCATGTCCACATCGTAGGACGTGTAGAAGCGCCTGACTTCCGACCAGGGCCCGGCCTCTCCACGCCGGCCATCCGTTTCCAGCCACTCGGGACTCACGACCCGTCCACGCCAGTGCCACCATTCCTCATCGATCAGATTGGCCGGTTCCCACTCAGCTTCGTGGGCGACATCGTCGCGACGAAGCTCGCTGGTCATGGTGCCGGTATACCATATACAGGTCTGCATGGCCCGCAAGCGCCACATCAGTTGAGCGAAGGGATAGGAGGCCGAAGGCACGGGGGCCAACCGCCAGATATAGGCCGAGTACATGAAGGTGGTACCGAGTATGATGGGGATCATGAATAACTCGGCCTTGGCAATGCTGGTGAACTTGGTCCCCGTGAGCTCGATCTCCCTGAACTTCTGCGTCTGGTTGCCGTAGTTGCCCAGTGGGAAGGGGATGAACCAGATATCGACGCCCTGATATCCCGAAAGGATGATGGTCGCTTCCCGGATGAAGGGAATGGACACGGTCTGACCCACCATACCCACCAGACGTGCGTTGACGAAGGACTGAAACGGCGTGAAGACGAAACCGAAAAAGAGGAAAAACCAGACAAACTGATTGAACGCGGGCAGGAACACCCAGGCCAGCAAGATGATCCCGGAGGTGGCAACGCAGTACAGCCCGAAGGCTACCCACATGGGAAAATCACCGCGCCCCTTGGGCGGCTCGAATGAGCGTTCAGCTTTCTGCCCGGCGGCGGTCCTCACGCCGCGGACGACCTGGTAGATACCGATCAGCGCGATGGCGATGGTGATGCCGATGCCGAAGCTCATCCAGAAATCGACGCTGTTGACGAAGAAGGTCTCCACCGCTCCCATACCGGGCTGCCACATCTGCAGGATACCCCGATTGTACAGAATGGGATTGAGGATGACCTGCAACACGACGCCTGAGAATGTACCCACCACGCCCCAGAAGGGCATGACCAGACCCGCAAAGATCGGCCCCAGGTGCGCGGTGAAGCCCAGTGGTGCGGCCGGTATGAAGTTTCCGGTGATCTGGGTGAAGTCGATCCAGGGAATGGGTATGAGCTGGATGGGCTCCGTCAGGAAAGCTCCGGTGATGGCCGGTATTCCCACGTATATGGCTCCGAATACCAGGCCGATCATGGCACCCGAGGAGAACACGCGCCAGCGCCAGGTTTCCTCGCCACGGCTGCTCTCCGCCAGCGCGGTGGCGCCCTGAGCCGCTACCGGAGCGAAGGGAAACGGCAGGCGCTCGTAGTCCGAGTTGATTCTGAACAGCATGTAGGACATGGTGAACCAGGACAGGCGCATGATGATGGCGCCCGAGATCACCAGGATGATCGGCTTGACCCAGTCAGCGTGCAACAGGGTGCGCTGGGCCAGCGCCGGCGAGTCTACCGGCGGCGCCCACCAGGTTGGAATCAGTTTGGATATCCCGAACTGCTCCGCCGCTGGTGACTGAACCAGATACTGGTTCCACAGCAACCCGTCGAACGAGCCGTGTTCGGCTGCGATCAGTCCTGAGGCCACATAATACAGCAGGTATACCTCCTGGCGTTTGAGCGTGATGAACGAACGCTTGGTCACCTCTGCGAACAGGATGATCGTAACCCATTCCGCTGCGGCGCCCAGGCTACCGCCGACCATCAGATTCAGGTACATGTTCCCTGGAATCATGATGAAGCCGACGAAGAGGACGCCCAGAATAGCCGGCTTGGTGAAGCCCTCCTCGAACGTGGAAGGCGTTTCCAGGAGATTCCGGTATTCTTCTATTTCCTCGTTCGGGTTGTAGCGCTTCCTTTCAGCCACTGCACGCCTCCCTTATGCTGTTACCTGGGACTTTTCGCCGGCCAGAATCTGTTCACCCTGCAGACGGTATTCCGCCTTGGCCTCTGCGTTCACGGTGCGCCAGATCAGGAATTGTTTGCGGATCACATTCATGAAGCGCTGGTTCACCCGCCGCCAGGAGGCATCTTCACCGCTCATCCGGGTGATCTGCAGCGATATTGCATAGATATTGTGCTCCGGCTCAGGCGTAGCCCGGAAAATCACATGCTGACTGACACCCAGGTCGAACGGGGCCAGCCAGATGTTCATGGAAATGCTGTAGCCCTCGCCGTTTTCTGTGTCTATCCGGTCCAGTCTGGCCCCGTCCGTATAGAAGGTGCCAATGGATTCTTCGCTGTAGGAGTCGAAATACCCGATAAGAAAGACCGACAGGCCCAGCACCTCGTGACCGCTCACGGTGAAGGGGAAGTCGAAGTTCCACTCGTCCCCTTCCGGTGGTGGCAGCTTCCACTTTCGGGTGACATCCGGGACGGCCATCTCCGAGGCCTTGCGGGCCGGATACACCGTGGACAGCATGACGACGGCCATCACCAGGATGCTGGCAAATACGGCCGATGTCGAGGAGTAGTTCAGCGTGAAACCGGCCAGCAGGTCCAGCTCGATCAGAATCTTGGCGACGCTCTGTCCGGTCAGGTAGCCGGCCACCACACCCAGTACCGAGTATACACAGGACTCGGCCATGAACAGCCAGGCAATGTGGCCCGGTGCCAGTCCGACCGATGAATAGATGCCGATCTCACGGAACCGTTCGTACACGCTCCCCATCATGGTGTTGAGCACGATCAGGGAGGCGATGAGGATCGGTACGAACAGGTTGCCCATGCCGGAGAAAGACGTCATACCCAGCGAACTGTAGATGGATACGCTGATGTGCTCGTCCCCTTCCTCCTGGATGCCGGCGAAGAGCGTGACCGCCAACCGCGACAGGAATTCCTCGATCTGCTCCCGTTCGTCCACATCATCGTCGAACCGGACGGCCACAGACTGCAGCGGATTGCCGGCACCCACGTTGCGCAGGGTGCGGTACGGCAGAATCAGGACGTTGGCCGGTTCCAGATGGACGAACGGCCGGATGACTACCTGAGCATCTTCCAGTCCCTCTCTTTCACGCCGTTCCTGCTCGGCGACCTCCTGGACGGCCTGACCACCGGTCACAGCAAAGTCAGCCGGGGTGAGGATGGCATCGTCCAGATCCCTCAGGTCCCGAAGACGACGGGAATCCACCACGCCGATGACGGTGTACACCTCTCCGAACACGCGCACCTGCTGCTCTCCCAGGCGTCCCAGATCGATGTTCAACCGGTCTTCTCGAGCCATGTCGCTGGGCAGGATGCAGACGTTAGCATCCCCCTCCTGGAACCAGCGTCCGGCGATCAAAGCGCGATGCATCCCGGTGACGTGCTGTTCCTGCGGCGTTAAACCCAGCACACCCAGCGCATTGTGGGTGTGATCGCCATGCCTCATCCTGATGGCCGCTTTGGTCTCGTTGGCGTACCAGCTCCTTGCTGCCACCTGACCGATTTCACCGAAGCTGCTGCGGATGTAGTCCAGCACCGAATCCTCCAGCGGATTCCAGGCTCTGCTACGGATCAGCATGCCCCGGTACAGCCCCTCATTCGGACGTTGTATCTGGTTAAAACGCAGCGTCGATTGAATGGAGGTAAACGAGAGCACGGTGAACGTGAGCAGCAACAGCGTGATGAAGGTCAGTGCCGTGCGCAACTTGCGCCGCTTCATGTTGGAGATACCCAGCTGGAACGCCGCTGCGGAGGCACCGGAGCGGCTGACATCCGTATCATGGATGACCGCCACCTCCGTACGTAGCTTGCGCATCTGCTCGTTGAAGCGTCCGGAGATGATGGACATGACCAGGAGGGCCAGCACCAGGATCACGAAGGCCAGCAGGATGACCACCGGGTTGGAAAGCTGAAAGGCTGGATGTACCAGCCAGAGGATGACCCAGATGGCCAGAAAAACGCTTACGAAACCGATGATCTGGTTTTTGATGGTTGCGGCGGTGATGAGCAGACGCTCCGTGAAAAAAGCGCAGGGAAGCACCAGGGCCATGAAGAAGATGATCCCCTGAATGACATCATTCTGGGTGCCCCTGACGTCTGGATAGGCGCGCGATTCCAGGCCGATGGCCGCCCGGGTGTGTCGCAAGTACGCGCTCCAATGCCGCTCTGCTGCCGCCTCTCGGGCCTGATCGAGCTGGATCCGCGCCCGTTCATGCAGGTCTATAAGGCGCCGATTTTCAATACCGAAAGCCTCCAGCTCCTCCATTCTGGCTTCATTCAGACTCCACATATCCCGCGCCGCTAAAAAAGTGGTGCGGGCGAAGGTGGTGCCTTCTTCGATTCTATACCCGATACCCAGCCCATCCTGTCCATGTTCAGGGTAGGTCGAGTTGAGCAACAGGTAACGGAACCCCAAAATGCCGGCTCCGAGCCCCACCTTTATGTTGTGCCCCGGCCGCGCGAAGAGCACACCGGTAGGCTCATCCATAGCCGAAGGCCCTTCACCGATGGTATACCCGTATTCCACCGGGGGCGTATTCGTCTGGTCGAAAATGGTGATTTCAGACAGTTTGGTGAGGTAACGGGGATCCACCAGGTCGTACAGATTATACGCCCTGCACGGAAACAGCACGACCTGCCATTGCTTGTCACGCCAGTCCATGGCGATACGCATGGGATACGACCGGTCACCCTGCTCGCCCCGGTCCGGAGCATAGGTGATCTGACCCGTAGCCGGGTCCATGTAGTATCCCTCGATCTGCACCGTATTGACCCGCACGCGGTTGATATAGAAGGCTCCGGTCTGATCCACCATCTCGAAGTATTCACCCCGAACCCCCTTGTACGACTTCTTCTGGCCGTTGCGAATCACCCCCACCGCCCCGGTGCGCGGCAGGTCCGGAACGATGCTGCGACGCGGGAACACCATGGTCCGGGCTTTGAGCGAGCGCAGCGTGTCTCTCAGGCGCATTCTGAAGTCCGGAAACAGCTCCGGATCATCGAACGCCAGGTGAAACATGCCGGCCATGACGCGGATCTGTTTGGTCAGGTTGTCGAAATTGACTTGCTCGATGCGATCCAGCGGGGTATCAACCCGGAAACGGGAGTCATGGACGGTAACGAATGCCAGGGAAGGGGTCCCGGTGGCGAGCGCCAGCTCGCTATTCACCGAAATGTCGCCGGGGATCAAAGTCTCCCAGGTCATACCTCCCTCTGGACTGATGCCATTGATGAGAACATCGCGTGGATCATACCCCAACTGTCGGCTGACTTCACGCGCGTATCGCATGAAATTGGCGCCAAAGGGAGCAAAGTAGCGTCTGTAGTAGAAACTGGTATGACTGTTCCATACCCCGAGTTCCTCAGCCTGGGTGGACAGATCCAGCGAGATGAACAGTTTGACGTCCAGCGTGTCCGCCTGCGGTCCCAACCACTCCCGGTATAGATCCTGGCGCAGATCGTCGTTGCGTATTAGCCCCTGCATCAGGGCCGCCCGGCTGGTAAAGCTCGTGCCGTTGAAGAGCAGCGCATCACCGTTCTGTTGGATCACACCATCATGAATGGCGGCCTCTGCGATGCGCTGCACGAGCACGGTATCTTCTTCTGCCACAGCGCGCACCAGGGACTCCTTGCCCAGGTATTCATCCAGCCCGATGGAGTAGGTCACCCCATCCTGCTGTATGATGTCACGCACCAGCGCCGCTTCTATGACCCGCCGGATGAGCATACGCTCGACGAAAGGCTCCTCCCGGCGCATGTACCGCTGGATAAAATCATCCACCCCGCGCAGGCTGAGGTGGTGGGCGGATGTGGCCAAGAATACGACCGTTCGAGCCGGAGGGTGTTCACGGAAATAACGCGCCAACTCGATCAGACCGGTGATGCCGGCGGCCTGCTCGGCCCCCGGTGCCAGAGCGGGTACTACCGACATGGCGTCATAGTAGGATTCGAGGACGACAACCTCATCCCGCATCAGTGGATCGTGTCCTGGTATGACGCCGTAGATGTTCCATGCGGGCCGACGCTCCCAGTCCATCCGATAGGCCATGTGGACTGGAATGCCTTCCATGGGATCCGCGGCAATACGCTCCCGCAGAATCTCCCCGTCCTCCTTGCTCACCCAGAAGCGGGGCATGTCCAGCGGCATGGTCAGGAATTTGCGTTCACCTTCCAACGTGACCGTGGAGTCCGGCCCGATAAAGACGATACCGTCCGCACCCAGATACGCACTGTTGAGCCAGGCATCTCCGGTGTTGAAGTCCATGAGCACCATGGCCCGCTCTACATTCTTGCCATCCAGTTCGGAGTAGCCGCCACTGCCGCCATCGATCATCCGCCGCTGGATACCCCCCTCCGGCAAGGTGGACGTTTTGACCAGGTTGGGCCACAGGCCATGTAACGACACTCGCTCACCCGTGTCCGAGATCTCCAGAATTCCCTCTTCCTCCTCCACCGGCACCGAGACATCGTATTCCTGGACGGTTATATTGTCCAGACCGATGTCCTGGAAACTCTCCTTGATGTACAGAGCCGCCGCCTCCGCTCCAGGATAGCCAGCCACGCGGGATTCATCCCCGACGATGTCGGTCAGTGTCTGCTGGATGCGCTCGACGGGGAAGATGGTGCCCAACCGGGTGAAGTCCACCTGTGCAGGCGCGGTCCGGGCGGAGACCAGTCCGAGCAAGCAGCCCGCCGTGATGATGAGGCCTTTCCGTATACCTGTGGCCATGGCGACACCTCTTTTCAAGGATTTCCGGGAGCCGGAATAAAACATGGTCTGTCCTTACTGTAAGGAATTCCTGCGACGGGACTGCAGCCGCGACGGTCGGCCGCCCCGGTAGCAACCGGGAAGGGACAGCCGGTACCCGGACAAGGGCGCGGCATCATGACCGACACCAACCTTGCGGTTGACAAACCGGAGGCTGCGTACGAGGTGCCCGTGGCACGGTGGCGGATTGCTGCCAGCACATGGAAACACGCAACAAAACCATCTTTAACAGCCAGTTCCAACGCGGAGCTGTGAGCCTGGTACGCTGCCTTGCGGGCAGGGTACCAGACCGAAAAAAGCAGGCACACGCCCGGCGCGAACGGACCGTTTCCGGTGCCAGCAGGCCGCCTGCCGCTGTGCTTCAGCGCCCCGCTGCAGCTCTATGTATTAATAAAAGTCATTCTGCTGCGGGGGACAAGACTGTTTCCGCCTCCCGGGTCCGTCTCAGACTGCCCTCAAGCATGCACAGGGCGCGCTTCCCCGCCGGTCAGACGCCGGCGGCTCCATTCGGCCAGCAAGCCGATGATCCCTCCGCTCAGCAGGCCGCTCAGCATAGCCAGGGGCAGAAGCGACAACACGGCCGTGTGCCCCATATACGCGGAGGCGACCCCGAGCTGTGCGAGTTGGTGGGTCACCGCACCGATGATACTCACCCCCACTGCGCTGAAACAACCTCCTGACCACCGGCATGCCGCTCCCATGGTTGTCACACTGGCACCCCCCGCGACCATCCCCATGATGCTGGCCGGACCGCCCAACCCTCCGCCCAGAAATCCACCCAGAAGCACTTTCACGACGCTGACCCCAAAAGCCGGCCCGAAACCAAACGTCAGCAGAGCGACCAGCACCGGCAGATTGCCCAGCCCCAGCCGCATCCATGGCAGGGGTCGCGGCACCTGATTCTCCATCACGGCGAGGATCACCGCGGTCCCGGCCAGCAGTCCGAGCCGGGCCATGTCGCGAGCCGGTCTGGCGTTCATCGTGCCACCGCATCCACAACCGCCGCCGGCGCCCCGCCTGCCACGCTGATGAGCACTCTGTTGGGCACACAGACGATGAGCTGGCCAGCCTGATTGACTGCCCCGCGCCGGCGACAACACTGATTCGGGCAAGGTGCCGCGGTGATGCGCACGGCTCGATCGTGTATCTCCATCACGGTGCGGCCGGCCGGTCCGTCAAGATCGACCACGCGAGTCTCGGTCAAGGGATATTCACCGTGGAACTCTCCCGCCACCTCCACGTGCACCCAGCCACCTTCCTCGGTACCGCGTCCGCTCCAGATCAGGCTGGCCGCGGCCCCCAGGAATACGATCACGATGAGTATCCGGTCAGCCGGCGTCAGCAGCCGCCACGCCGTCCGCCAGGCAGGATGACGCCAGGATTCCCGCTCTCTCAGCATGTCCGCAATCCAGGTGCACAGTATGAGTACCGGCCCCGTTTACCATTCGATGAACCGCGGCGATGGTATATTGACAGCGGATGACGATAGGACAACATTAATGGATGAATCCTTCTGGATATATGCGTCAAATCAACAGCATGCCTGATCCGGACTCTTGTCGACCCAACCGGCTCACCGCACGTATACTCGAGCCGGCCATGACAAACTGTGCTGAACGCCCTTGCCGGCCGCGCCCAACGGCCCCCTGATGCCCCCAACCTCTCACACCAGGCAGGCCATGAGCACATCCACCTCCGCCACGCCGCCGGCTGATATGCGCGCTCCGCCCCATACAACGGCTTCCAGCCCGGAACCGCCCGGCGCCTCGTCCGGGGCCATGACATCCAGGCAGAACTTAGAGGCAGTCCTGGAAGCCGCGCAAGAGCACATGCAGCTGCAGATGCTGTTGATCGAAGTGGCTTCCAGCGACGAAAAGGCGAACTTCGAGCTCATCGCCCGCGCGTACCATTACGCCCGTACACGGCATGAAGGCCAGGTCCGCCGGTCAGGACGGCCGTTTCTGCAGCACTGCGTCGAGGTTGCCCGCCTGCTGGCGCAACTGCGCATGGACGACGAGACCGTGGCCGCCGGCCTGCTGCACGACGTCCTGGAAGACACCCCCGCCACCCACAAGGAAGTGGCCAGCCTGTTCGGCCCCCAGATAGCCGCCCTGATCGACGGCGTCACCAAGATCGATCGCTTCACCTTCGCCAGCCGCGAAGCCCGGCAGGCGGAAACCTACCGTAAGATGCTGTTGTCCATGGTGCGGGACATCCGGGTGATCCTGATCAAGCTGGTGGACCGCCTGCACAACATGCGCACCCTGGACTTCGTCGCCCCGGAATCGCAGCAGCGCGTGGCGCGCGAAACCGTGGAGGTATACGCCCCCCTGGCGCACCGGTTCGGACTTGCGCGGATCCGTTGGGAACTGGAGGACCGCAGCCTGAAGTACCTGGAACCGGAGACCTACCGCAGCATTCGGGACCAGGTCGCCATGAGCCGGCGTCAACGGGAGGAATACATCGAGCAGTTCAAGGCCCCTATTCAGGAGAAG
>SLHA01000015.1 GCA_007136405.1 Candidatus Latescibacterota bacterium | reverse complement strand
GGCACTACGAACTCGGTCATCTGAGCGGCGTTACCGGCTCGCGGGATCTGGAATGGTTCGTGCGGGCCGACGGCAAGGAGAAAGTGCTGGGCCAGGTGCAGGTGTTCGGCGGGGCCGGCGGCAACACCGTCGTGTCCGTGCCGGCCGGGTGAACAGGCGCACAGCCGGCGCAACTGGCGACGGACGGCCGCACTCGACAGCACACGGCCGCGGTCGACAGCAGACAGCTGGCGCAGCCAGCTGATGGTCAAAGGAGGCTACCATGACAGGATGCAAGGCAGTGCTCAACGGCAGGCTGATCGACGGAACGGGGGCTGATCCGGTGGTGCCTGGGGTCGTGGTGATCCGTGACGACTGTATCGCGGCGATCGGTGCCACCGACCAGATTCAGCTTCCGGCGGATGCGGAAGTCATCGACGCGGCCGGTAAGACGGTGATGCCGGGCATCATCGAAGGCCACGCCCACGTGGGCGGCAAACCGGCGGACCAGAAGACGCTGCGCCTGTCCCTGCAGCGTGGCATCACCACGGTGTGCAGCGTCTCGGCCAATCTGCGCGGCATCGAGTTGCGTGACGGCATCGACGCAGGTCATGTGCGCGGCTGCGCCCGCCTGCTGGCCGGCTGCGTGGTCAGTTGCACGAACGGCCATGTCACCTTCCGCACCGCGGATGGTCCGTGGGAAATACGCAAGGCCGTCCGGGAGATGGTGATGGCCCGGGCTGATTTCATCAAAACGGCGGCCTCCGGCGGCTTCGCCGATCGTCACGGCGTGTGCGCCGATCGCAACTACACGTACGAGGAACTGGAAGCGCTGGTGGATGAAGCGCATGCCTGGAACGTGCCCGTCGTCGTGCACTGCCACACCCAGCCGGGGTTGGACAACTGCATCCGCGCCGGTACGGACCAGATCCACCACGGCGCCTTCATCGATGCCGCCGCCGTACACGGCATACGGGAGAACGATCTGTTTTACCTGCCCACCCTGGCCGTGACCTGCCAGCGGAATATCGACGCCAAGGCGGACCGGCCGTGGGAAACCGTGGAGATGCAGCAGTCCCAGCCGATCCACCGCGCCGGCGTGCGCCTGGCCCACGAAGTCGGCGTCAAGATCGGTGTCGGCACGGATTACCCGGGAACGCCCAGAACCTGGAAAATCGGTGATCGCACCATGTTCGAGCTGCAGGAACTGGTGGCCTGCGGGCTGACGCCCATGGAAGCACTCGTCGCGGCCACGCGCACCACGGCCGCCGCCTTCGGCAAGCTGGACCAATTCGGCACACTGGAACCGGGCAAGAAGGCGGATCTACTCATCGTCAACGGCAATCCATTGGAGGACATCGGGGTGCTCTACGATACCGCACGGATCGACCTGGTCATGAAGGAGGGCACCGTTGAGTACGTGGGCCCGGACTACCTGCGCCATTACCGGGTAGGCGAAGATCAGCCCGCGGACCGCAGGCAAGCCGGAGTAGATCCGTCTCGCTGAATGACTGCTCTCCAGCACGGCTCGTTTCGCAGCATGCCATGGCGGCTTAGCACATTGTCCTGCGCTTTCTACCTCGGGCCACCGGCAGGACCACCTGTTCCCATTGGGTCGATCTGCACTCTGCCCCCTTTGCGGTCGCGCCGGCCATCACGGCAGGCGGACCTGTCACCTTGAACGCCGCCAGCGCAGCCGGAAGCTGGATCTGCCGCGGAGTTACCATTCGAGAAAGCTACCGGGCGGATCAGCCGCTTACGCCCTTGGCGATGCGGTCACCGATTTCCTTGTCGATGCTGCGCCAGTATTCGATCGCCCGCTCAAGCACGGGGCCGGACACGCCTTTCTTGAGATGCCCCTCCACGTTGGATACCAGGCGGTCGCGCTGCGCATCGTCCATCACCTTGCGTACCAGAGTTCCGGCCTGTCCCCAGTCATCATCATCCTGTCGCAGGGTGTAGGCCGCCCGGATGAACTCGCCGCTGGCTTGCCAGGTGGCATCATCGGGGTATCGCTGGCCGTCTGCCTTGGGCCCGCCCTTGGAATTGGGCGCGTACACGGGATCGGATACGTTTTCAACCCGCATGACCCCGTCTTTGCTATAACTGTGTACCGGCGCCTTCGGCCGGTTAACCGGGATTTGCTTGTAATTGACTCCGAGCCGAGCTCGATGGGCATCGGCATAGGAAAAGAGCCGGCCGAGCAGCATCTTGTCGGGGCTGGGGCCGGTCCCCGGTACAAAACTGTTCGGCTCGAAGGCTGCCTGTTCGATTTCGGTATGGAAATCCGTGGGGTTGCGGTTCAGCGTCAACCGGCCCACCTCGTGAGGCGGATAATCGCCGTGCGGCCATACCTTGGTCAAATCAAAAGGATTGAACCGGTAGGTCTCGGCTTCTTTGAAGGGCATGATTTGCACCTTCAGTGTCCAGGAGGGATAGTCTCCGCGGCGTATGGCCTCGAACAGGTCCCGCCGGTGAAAATCGGCATCTTCACCGGCAATCCGGTCGGCCTCCTCCTGAGTGAGAAAATCGATACCCTGGTCCGTCTTGAAGTGGTATTTCACCCAGAATTTCTCGCCCTTCGCATTGACCCACATGAAAGTATGGCTGCCGTATCCATTCATGTGCCGCCACGTCTTTGGAATTCCCCGGTCGCCCATCAGCCAGGTAACCTGGTGCGCCGTCTCGGGGGAGAGCGTCCAGAAGTCCCACTGCATGTCATGGTCGCGCAGACCGCTGTCCGCGCGGCGCTTCTGGGACCGGATGAAGTGCTGAAACTTCATCGGATCGCGCACAAAGAATATCGGTGTGTTGTTTCCCACCAGATCGAAATTGCCTTCGGTCGTATAGAACCTCAAGGCGAATCCTCGTGGGTCCCGCCAGGTATCCGGGCTACCCCGCTCACCGGCTACCGTGGAAAAACGGATCAAGGTATCCGTTTTCGTCTCCGGCTGAAACACCGCGGCCTTGGTGTAAGCGCTCACATCCTGAGTCACCTCGAAGTATCCGAAGGCTCCGGATCCTTTGGCATGGGGCTGGCGCTCTGTAATCCGCTCCCGGTTGAAGTTGGCCATCTGCTCGATCAGGTAATGATCCTGCAGCAAAATGGGACCGTCGGGCCCGACGGAAAGGGAAAATTCGTCACTGCCTACGGGAATGCCCGCATCATTGGTGGTGGGCTTTTCATCGTTCGACATGACAGACTCCTGGGGTATGGGTAGAAGACATTCGGTCCTTTAACAGGGGTATATGTTTTTTAGCATCTGGTTCAAGGGCCCTGGCGGTCTGACGCGGTTGCAGGCTGATCAGACAAGGCGATAGAAAGCGGTTAACCGCTGGGGCGCCGGCACCAGGGCTGGCGCCGGGTCCGGCGCAGGGCGCCGCGAAAGAGCTCTTCTGTCGTCTTCCAGGCCAGCAGAATCTCGACGATCCCGCCCTGTACGCCTTGGCCGGGCCAGCGAGCTATTGCCATTGGCACCCCCTTCGGCTTGCATTCTACCGTCACCAACGGAATCGTGTCGGCCATCGCACGCGAGCGCCCGGGGCTGGTCGGCATCGGTATCCCCTTCATTCAGACCGACGCCGCCATCAACCCCGGCAACCCGGGCGGGCCACTATTCGATTCCGCCGGCAAGGTCATCGGCATCAACAACGCCATTCTTGCCCCGGCCGGGCGAGCCTTTGTCGGCGTGGGACTGGCGGTTCCCGTCGATCTCTTGCGGGAAAGCATGGACGGTCTTATGGACGGCGGTCTCTCTGACGTAGCGGCAGAAGTGGGGGAGCTTCCAGAGCGCCCGCGGCTTGGAATCACGGCTGCTCTCAGCGTAGATGACTACCCTGCCGTGCTCAAGGAGGAACTGGACCTACCCGATCATGGAGTGATCGTGGTGGAAATCACTACCGGTGGGCCGGCCGACGAGGCTGGACTGAACGAACCCACTCAGGTCGTGGTCATGGCGGGACGTACTTTTCCCATCGGCGGTGATATCATCGTCCGAGCAGAGGGGCAGGACGTGCGGCGGACCATCGAACTGCAGAAAGTCGTGTTAGAGCGGGAAGCCGGCGATACCGTGACCCTGGAAGTCTGGCACGACGGCCAGATACGTTCAGTAGACGTGACCCTGGAAGTGGTACCGGTGGACTGAGCCGGCGGCAGCGTCCGGGATCACTGTTCCTGCAAGGCGTTCCAGCTCCGTCATCGCGGCATTACAAGCACCATAGCGGCACTACGACGGTTTCTGGCACTGCTGGCGGTTCATTGTGAGACGGACGCTCACCAACAGACGCTCACCAGGACAGGCAAGCCGGATCATGCGGAAGCGCTGCCGCAGACGTTTGCATACGATCCGCTTGCGGACGGTTCATTCCTGTTTCTGGCCTGCCGCCAGATCCGCCAGTCCCTGCCGCGCCGCCTCGATCGTGGTCGGCACCCAGCGGTCCACCCGTTCCTGGGCCTTCTCCCGGTCCGCCTCACTCACCCAGCGTTCGAAGGGCAGCTTGGGGGCGTTCACCAGCCGGTACGCCGCTTCCGCGTACAGGTGAATGCCGCCACGCATGGCCTGGGGACCGACGTCATCCACCGTGTCGTGATCGCTGTGCCAGGTGCGCTGCGGTGACCGTGCCACCCGGATCGCCGGCACTCCACGGGCGCACAGAATCACCGGATCCAGGCCGATGAGACGCCGGTGGGTCTCCATCGCGTGCCCGATGTCGGCGGCAACCTCGGTGATGAACGCCGCCAGGCCATCATCGCCAGTAATCTCCAGTTTATTGCGCCCGACGATGGTGCCGTGACCATCGTAGTACAATTGCAGCACGCACCGTTCCGCCACCTCCGGGTGGTCCAGTGGGAAGTGAGACGTACCGCCAAAGCCGATCTCTTCGGCTGTGTACCCGGCGAACCAGACCTCTCGCCGCCGCTCCGCGCGGGCCAGGGCCAGCATGACTTCCACGGCCATGGCCGTGCCGGTGCCATTGTCAGCCGCAGAGGGCTTCACCGGCTTGCCGTCCAGGTGAGCCGTCACCAGCAATACCTGGTCATCGATCAGGTCGCGGTTTGCCGGCAGGCGTCCCACCACGTTGTACCCCGTCACATCCTCGGTCCGCGTCTGCACGTGGAGATACGCCGTGGTGGCGCCGCTTTTCACCAGGTCCATGCCGCCCGTGTGCGACACCCCAACCACCGGCAGATTGCCGCAGGCAGCCAGCGACGCGGGCATGGCCATGCAGATAGCGTATTCCCGGTCGCGGACGACGATGACGCCGGCGACACCTGCTGCCACCGCTTGCTGGTAATACGCCGTGGTCTTGTATTCGCCAAAACCGCCGTACACCAGCAGGATCTTCCCCGCCAGATCATCCTTCCGGAAGTCGATCAGATCCTCGCTGTCGTAATACCGCAACGGCGCGGTGCAGCCCCCCGACGCGGTCGAGCCGCTGAAAACGATGGGCATGGCCTCTATGGCCGCACCGCCGGCATCCGGATAACGCAGCTCGACATGATCGAAATCCGTGCCGATGCAGGGTACCGGATCGAGAGCCACATCCTGCAGTCCTGCCTCAGCGAAAACATCGGCCAAGTACTCGGCTTGACCGCGTTCACCCGGACTCCCTGCGGTCCGGTTCGGGAAACGCTCACAGATCGTGCGCACCAGTTCCATGCCGTCGCCGATGTGGACACCGGCAGCCTCCAGCTGGCCGCCGCGCGTCCAGTCGAGCAACGGTAATCCTGCCTCTCGCTTGAATGCCATGCTTTCGCCTCCTTACCGCGCGGCACGCCCGTCCTGTGACCCGGAGGCGCTGCGCTTGCGATTTTATCTCGTCCGGCCCGGGTACTCGCAGCCCTTCCGGTAGCGATGTGGCTATGTCGGTTCTGATGGATCTGCCTACGAGTGCCTACGAAGGCATACCGGTGTGTAGCCCGTAGCAACTACAGCCCGTCGCCGCGCACCGATGGGTTTCGCCGATGATCGTGGTAATCTCGCTTGTCCGGACTCGCTCGCGGTATACCCAGTCCGGCCTCCCGGGCCCGGGCGTACGCGTCACTTCCCTCGGGTTCGCGGCAGATGGACCACTCACGGCTGCGCGCGACTCCGTCCCCGTACGCGCAGATCAGCCGGGTTGACGGCACGCGCTCGAACAGGAGCCCGTACAGATCACATGCCGGCAGCGTGTCGCCGTAGGCCAGCCCCAGACGCTGCAGGACATCCAGGTCCTTCTTTTGATCGCGCAGGTGCATACCGTGGCCGCCCTGGCACTGGTTCCGCTCCGGTTCGTAGTGACTGCACGGCGGACAGATCACGCAACAGCCGCGCACCAGGGTGACGGGAATGGCCGGACACCGCTGTATGATGTCGATGGCCTCGAACAGGTTGTCCTCGTCGATGGGCTCCAGCTCCTCCCGGCCGCCGTGGAAACAGGCCATGCACATCAGGTGATGGGGGCGCAGGCGCAGGCCACCGGCCCGGTACATGGCCGCCACCGACTCGCGCTTGACGAGTGCCTTTTCGGCGGCAGTGCGTCCCGGCAACAGAGCTTCGACTCCTGCCTGGATGCCGCGCTCGTACCGGCCGCTGCATGCCAGCGGACAGCCGCGCCAGTGCGGCGCCGTGGTCTCCACGTACCCACATATCCCCTGCGCTGTGGGAATCTGCTCCAGCAACTCCTGGAGCAGCTCCAGGCCAGGCCGCACACTGCCCGGCACCAGACCCAGGCGCTGCAGGATGTCCAGATCGCGCTTCTCGTTGAATAGCCCGCCCTCCGGCGTATCCTCCGCGGTGCCAGGGTTCTGATGGCTATACGCCGAATCGGCGTTGCAGACCAGGCGCACGGGCTGCTGCGGTTGCGCCCGGAGCCGGTCGGCCAGCCGTCTCAGCGCGGGCGTCCGCTCCTCGTCCGGCCATTCGGCGCCGCTGACACACACCAGGCACATCAGTTGGTACGGCCGGACCGTCAGCATGTCGGGTTGCAGTTTCGTGCCTATCATCTGCGCTCCATTTCACTCTGGCAGCCTTCACAGGCGTTCCGCAATGGGCAGCCCGCACACTCTCGTCCAATCCGCTCTCACGCATACGGAGCTTGCGTGGATGCCGAGCATCACCAAACACAAAGCGTGCGAATGGACCGGTGAAGCCCATCCGCTGCCTGCTACCCCATCGCCACCATGCCCGACGCCACGCGTTGCCGCAACACAAAGCTACCGGGCCAGCAACCGAAGTCAATACAGTCTTGTGCCGTACAGTCTTTTGCCGTTCGCCATTTACCAGGAACAGATCCCTGGGTATACCATTACTCCCCGGAGCAGCCCGGGCTGGGGCTGGCGAGGAATCATCATGAAACTCTACGCACCTGCTTGTGCTTCATGCTCCAGGATCCGCAGGCACCGATGGGGAGCTTCCTGGAGACGACGCCGCTGCGTTTATCCGAGGCGCGGGCCAGCCAACGGCCGGAGGGATGCTTGACAGTTCGGCCGCAACGATTAGCTTATTAGAATTATCTAATATTCCTTCCGATCAGGAGCTGCATAGATCGTGCTTGAAATCTCGGCACAGGACGATCTCACCATGCGCATCACGGACCTCCCCCCCGTGCGAAGTCGCCGACTAAAACGGCCTGACGGCGCGTGACCCGAACACCGGCAGCGCGATCTGACTGCGGCTCACCAAGGAGACAGTGGATGATTCCAGATAACGTCATGACGGCCATCGAAGTGCGCGGCATCAGCAAACGGTTTGACGATGTCGAGGCCGTCGCTGGCATCGATTTCGACGTGCGAAAGGGTGAGTTGTTCGGCTTTCTCGGCCCCAACGGCGCCGGCAAGAGCACAACGATCAACATGCTCATCGGTCTGGCCCGGCCCGACGCGGGCACGATCCGCATCGGCGGGATAGACTGCTCGAAGAACCCCAAGGCCGCCCAGCACCTGATGGGTGTGGTCCCGGACGAAAGCAACCTGTACCCCGAGTTGACGGGTTTCGACAACCTCTGCTTCTGCGGCTCGCTCTATGGCATGAGCAGACGCGACCGCGAAGCCCGCGCCAGGGAGTTGCTGGACCGCTTCGGCCTGGCCGCGGCCGGAGGCCGGAAGTTCGGCGGCTACTCCAAGGGCATGAAGCGCAAGCTCACCATCGCCGCCGGGATCATCCACTCACCGGCAATCCTGTTCATGGACGAACCGACCACCGGCATCGACGTAGCCAGCGCCCGCCAGATCCGCCAGCTCATCGCCGACCTGAACGCAAGCGGAACGACGATCTTCCTGACCACGCATTACATCGAGGAAGCCCAGCGATTGTGCGAACGCATCGCTTTCATCGTCAAGGGCCGGATCGTCCGCATCGACACGATCGAGCAACTGATGCGCCGGACGGACGGACGCCATGTAGTGCAGTTTGCCGTCTCGAACAGTACGGATGATCTATGCGATCTGCTCCTCGGTGAGTGGCCAGGTCTTCATTGTCAGGCCATCGCGGAGGGACACATTCGGGTGGAGTCGCCCAAGCCGGTGCGCGTAGGACCGCTGGTGCGGCTGCTGGAGGATCGGGGGGTGGAGGTGTTCGAAGCCCGAAAGATTCAACCGTCGCTGGAGGATGTCTTCGTCGAGATCACCGGCATCGAAGCGGACGCGATGAAACAGGAGAAAGCAAACTCCGGGAAAGGCGGCGGCGCATGAAGGCGTGGATTGCGTTCTGGAACATCATGGTCAAGGATTTTCGGGCCTACTATCTCAAACCACCGAACATCAGTTGGGGGCTGATCTTTCCGCTGGCGTGGGCGGGCATGTTCTTCATCCGCTCGGGAGCCGGACTGGACAGCGTACCGGCTTTGCTGCCGGGGGTGATCGCCGTATCCGTACTGTTCGGTACGACGAGTCTGCTGTCGGTCACCGTGACGTTCGAAAAGAAAGGGCGATCCTTCGAACGCCTGCTGCTCGCCCCGATTCCGCTGGAACTGCTCATGCTCGCCAAGACCGGCGGCGCGATCCTGTTCGGGGTCGCCAACGCCTTCGTGCCGGTCGCCATGGCTGCATTCCTGATGGATGTGTCGGTGATCAATTGGGCGACTTTCGTTCCGGCCATCGTGCTCATCGCCATCAGTTCGACCTTTCTGGGCCTGTTCATCGCGGTGTCGGTCAGTGAGGTCTTTGAGGCCCAGACGTTCTCGAACTTCTTCCGCTTCCCGATGCTATTCCTCTGCGGACTGTTCTTCCCCCTGGCACAGCTCCCTGTATGGTTACGGTGGCTGTCGTATGCACTGCCCCTTACCTACGGAGCGGATCTCCTGCACGCGGCGATCCACCGCCCTGCCGCCATTCCATCGGCATTGAGCTTCGGCATGCTGGTGGCGTTCTGCATCCTGTTGTTTGCTTTCAGTCTGCGCAATGTCCGGTGCAAATGGATCGTGTGATTATCGCCCTGCCGATATACCGACCTGGCAGCTTTTTCGCCTCGTGTAACGGTGGAGGCGAAAAGCTTTTCGATCCCGCAATCCGATGCGCCGGCGCTCCGGCGGCGCGCAGGCGCGGCAACACCGTGCCGGCAGCGCCTGCACACACCGCGGCGGACATGCCTGATCGATCACGATCTATGAGGATTCGATATCGTCTCTGATCCGGTCAAACTCCTCCTTTGTGATCTCTCCCCGGGCATAGCGTTTCTGCAGGATTTCCACAGGTGTTTCCCCGGCCTGCGGACTCCCGGGCACACGGATGTCTTTGCCGCGTACCACCAAGGCGTACACAACCAAGGCCAAGGCAATGATCACCACCAGCCACAAGAGCACCATCCCCCATCCCCCGTGTCCCATCATGTGATCCCATCTCATGTGATCCCATCTTCTGGCAGTCTGGTCAACCGGCCGGTGCATGCATCCCACCAGGACAAATACGGCCGCCGGCACATATCCGGAAAAAACAAACGCTCGTTTCATGGTCTTTCTCCTTCGTCAATCCTGTGACCGTCTGGAAACGCCGGAACCCCGATGTCATCCATCGGACATCAGAGTTCAAGACGCCGCAACAGCTGCGCGTTGAGCGCTACGATGACGGTAGAGACGGACATCAAAATGGCTCCAACGGCAGGAACGAGAAGAATCCCGGCCCATGCCAGTACGCCGGCCGCAAGGGGAATGGCCACAATATTGTACCCGGCTGCCCACCATAGGTTCTGGACCATTTTCCGGTACGTGGCCCGGCTCAGTCTTATGATCCGGACTATGTCGCGGGGATCGTTTCTCACCAGGACCACGTCCCCTGCCTCCACCGCCACGTCGGTTCCCGCGCCGATGGCAATACCGATATCCGCAGTCACCAGCGCCGGTGCATCGTTTACGCCGTCGCCGACCATGGCTACCCGCCGCCCGTCCTGCTGCAGCTTTTCGATTATGCCCGCCTTGTCTTCCGGGAGCACTTCCGCAAAAACCTTGTCGATCCCAAGCTCCCGGGCGACACCATCTGCAACCGCCTGCGAATCACCCGTGAGCATAGCCACCTCCAGACCTTCTTCTTGCAGACGCGGCACGGCCTCCCTGGACTCGGGACGAACGGCGTCGGCAATGGCGAATACGGCCAGCACCCGGTTGCCATCTCCTTCTTCAAGGAGGTACACTGCGGCCCTTGCGTCATCTCTGAAACGATCCGCGGCCTTTTCCAGCTCTTCGGGCAGTTCGGCGTTTTCTTGGCTCAGCAGTGCTGGCCCGCCCACTTTCAAGCTCCGGCCGCTTACCACGCCCTCCACACCGTGGCCTGGTATGGCGTGAAAGTTTTCCGCGCGGGGTATCTCCAGCTCCGCTTCTCTTGCGCTCTCCACAAGGGCCCGCGCAATGGGGTGCTCGGAATCGAACTCCACAGCCGCAGCCAGCTGCAGGGCTTGCTCCCGAGAAACCTCTTCCACGACAGCGACTTCCATCACGCGGTGCTCTCCCCGCGTCAGTGTGCCGGTCTTGTCAAAAACTATGGTCTGAAGCATTCGTGCTTCCTCCAGTCCGCGCCGGTCACGTATCAACAGCCCACTACGCGCTCCCAAGGTGGTGGAGATGGCGATCACCAGGGGAACGGCCAGTCCCAGTGCGTGTGGGCATGCGATAACCAGCACGGTGACCAGGCGGGTAATGGAAAAACCAAGGCTCGCTCCGAAAAACAGCCAGGAGAAGAACGTCAATGCGCCCGCCACGATGGCCACCAGCGTCAGGAAAAACGCTGCGCGGTCAGCCAGCGCCTGGGCCCGCGACCGCGAACCCTGGGCTTCCTCCACCAGGCGCATGATACCCGCCAGTGCCGTATCCTCGCCGGTTCCGGTTACTTCCACCCGCAGGGATCCCTCCCCATTGAGGGTTCCCGCGATAACACGGTTACCGGGCTCCTTGTCCACGGGCCTGGATTCACCGGTGATCATGGCCTCGTTGACGGCGCTCTTGCCGCTTTGCACCACGCCGTCCACCGGAATACCGTCTCCCGGGCGCACCAGGACGATATCACTTTTTTGGAGGTGATCGACGAGGACCTCCTCGATTTGGTCCTCCCCGGTGATGCGCCGGGCCGTATCCGGCAGCAGCTTGGCCAACTCCTTCAATGCTCCCTGTGCCTGGAAAATCGAGCGCATCTCGATCCAGTGACCAAGCAGCATGACGGTCACCAGGGTTGCCAGCTCCCACCACAGGGCGTGACCTTGGAAGCCCAGCGTCACCGCAACGCTGTAGATGAAAGCCACGCTGATCGCCAGCGCGATAAGCGTCATCATCCCCGGCAGCCGATCGGCCAGTTCGTGAACGGCTCCTTTCAGAAAGACCCATCCACCGTATACAAACACGATGGTGCCGAAAACAGCAGGGATATACCCGGAACCCGCGAATACAGGAGCGCGGTATCCGAACCACGCCTGGAGCATCGGCTCCCAGATCAGTGCCGGAATGCTCAGCACAAGGCATACCCAGAACCGTGTCCGGAACATCTCCACGGAGTGACCTGCGTGCGTGTCATGGTCGTCGGGTTCAGAATGCTCCTCGTGGGCGTGAGCCTCGTGTTCGCCATGGTCGCGGGAATGCTCCCGGGCATGATCGGCGTCGTCTTTGTCGTCCCCTTTCTGGGCACCGCCACCGGGTGAATCATATTCGGAAGAGCATCCAGAACTTCTTGTTTGATGTGTTTCGTGCTGATGGTTTCCGTGATCCCCGAGTTTCATGTCAATGTCTCCATCTTTTCGGCAAAAGAAGCGATTGGTCTGACGGTACCGGAGAAATTCTTTCGCAGCACATCGAATGACACGATACTTTCGGGAAAAAGGCGTGGAAGCAGAAACCGGTCACGGGCAGTGTGTGCTTGTTGGCCGACGCGGCGCCGTAGCGGTGGGCTGTGAGCCGATGCTGGCGCATTCCGCGCACAGGCGCAGAATCTGGCAGAACTCCTCTTTGAGTTCGTGGCTGAGTTGGTCCACTTCCGTAAACCGACAGGTATATCCTGTCCCTGTCTTATCGAATATATTGATATGCTGAGAGCTTTGGAGCCTGATGTAAGCAGACAGCCCATCTATTCCAGCGACGATCATTGTCATTCGACTTCCATTACTTGTCTTGCGCCATGAAAAAGAGTAAGTGCCATTTGGCCCCTGCCTTGCTTCTGGCAATATGGTTTAATACCGGATGCGGTCCTTCTTACCGGGCGAACCCGGTATGACCTCCCCGACAGCCCCCTGTTGATGGTTCAGAACAGGAGCAAATGGTGGCGGCGGCACACCCACTGACCATTGAAGCCGGTCTCCAAGTGCTACAGGAAGGGGGACAATGCCATGGGTGCCGCGGTTATGGTCCAAAGGGTTCTCAATGTGGTGGAGCCACCGGAAAGCGGGATTGGCGGAGGAGCGTTCTTGCTCT
This sequence comes from Candidatus Latescibacterota bacterium, assembly GCA_007136405.1. GTDB lineage: Bacteria > Latescibacterota > UBA2968 > UBA8231 > UBA8231 > SLHA01. The sequence continues at coordinate 31,686 of SLHA01000015.1, read as the reverse complement.
ATCGTGATGGTGTATCGGGCCGGTTGACAGTCTACCTGACCCGGCGCGTGATTCAGGCTAGAAAGCGGACTGAATGGCATCGAAAGGGTGGTCCATGACGACCTGCTGGAAACGGTTGAAAAAGCCGTGCAAGGGCGTGGCGCCTCCGATCCACGTCTGTAAGCCTGAAGGCTGCATCGGCTGGATGACCCACGATCTGCAGGCGCGCTCGGTGATCCCCTCGACTGTCCTGGGAAGAGCACCACCTGGTCTCGGTGATGCGCCGTCGCCAGAATCCGCTGGAAAACCAGGGACCGGGGTACACCCGTATAGCATATCGGCGTGACCATTTGGGAGCCGAATACGACAAGTATGGGCACTGTGAACCGGACAGAATTCCGCGCCTTCGATGGACCGCGATCCGATGGAGAGAACACCGGGCAGCAGCCGCACGGGCAGCAACGCTCTGGACCCGTGCAGCCTGGACGAGAGAAAACCCGGCGGCTATGGCGCCTTCTCCGTGACATGGCCGTGCGGCGTTTCACCTGGTCGCAGTGGCGGCCACTGGTCACGATGGACGCCTGCATCGCTCCGGATTGGAGCAACCTGAGCGTCCTGCAGCCGCCGGACCGGCGCTCATGGGCCGATCCTTTTCCCGTGCGCCGGGACCATACCTGGAATCTGTTCGTGGAAGAAAAGTTGCCGGGAGCCCCCGGGCACATCGCCGTGCTCGAACTCGACGCCACACTCCAGCTACGCCGGACGCAGCCCGTGCTGCGCCAGCCCTTTCACCTTTCTTATCCGTTCCTGCTGGAGCACGACGGCGGCCTGTACATGATCCCGGAAGCCGGAGCCAGCGGGCGCATCGACGCCTATCGCTGTGAGCGCTTCCCGGATCAGTGGCGACCGCACGCCACGCTGATGGACAACGTGCGGGCCTCTGACCCCACGTTGTGCGCGTACGCCGGTCGCTGGTGGCTTTTTGTCACCATGGGAGCACACCTTCCGGCCACTGGCGCATCCGGCCACGGCCCACCCGGCACCAGCGCGAGTCCCGACACACGCGAGCATCTGTACCTCTTCTACTCCGACTCGCCGTTTAGTCCTACCTGGACCCCGCACCCGATGAATCCGGTAGTTGAGGACCGGCGCTGCGCCAGACCCGCTGGCAACCTGTACACGATGGACGGAGCGTTGTACCGCCCGGCCCAGGACTGCACCCGACGTTATGGCTACGCGATCCGTATCCAGCGTGTCACCTGCCTGAACACCAGGGAATATGTTGAGGAGGAGGCCACATGCATCTTGCCACGCCGCGGCCATGCGCGTGCCATCCACACCTTCAACCAGCAGCCCGGCCTGATTGTGGTCGACGCCAAACGCCGCCGTCCGCGCCTGTGCGGTTGAGTGGTGCCGGGATGTGGCATTGCCCGACTATCGTGTCAGAGCTCCGGCCGCGTATACCCGCACGCTGCCAACTCGGAGCCCGCCACGGACTGAATAGCGTCCACATCCGCTGGCGAGAGACGCGCCAAGCTCTCCGGGTTCATGTTCCTTATGACCGACGCCCGGCCGTGCACCACCCACGCCTGGTCGAACACAGCCGGAGCCAGCGGTTCCAGCTCCAGGAATCGAGTGATGCGGGCCAGCGCCGTTTGGGGTGTGGCAGTCAGTTCCTCGTAGGACAGAGAGATGAATCGCTCCACCCGGATGCGGTCCATTCCCACCAGGCGCTCCGTGTCGCGCCATTGGCGGGCACACAGGCTGATAGGATACCTCTCGGCGAATTCCGGGTTGCCCCAGCGTCCCGGCCGAGCCTTGCGACGGATACCTTCGGCCACGGCATAGCCGTTGCGCACCAGGTACACGAAGGACGCCGGCCGGAAATGAGCGTTCAGGAAAGGCAGACGCGCCGCGTTGGCAATGGATTTCTCCAGCAGGAAGGGACGCCGCGGGAAAAGCAGCGACCACTGACGCTTGATCCGGGCTGCGATACTGACGAACTCGGGGCCGTCACCCAGCCGCATGGCTGCCGCGCAACAGCACCACATTCTGTTCCATCCCAGCGTCTCAGGACGAGGCAGGGCATCCGTAAAACGCACGCCCTCTCCGGGTAAAACACCGATGGCCGGATGCTGTGCCAGCATGTCCTTAAGCAGCGTTGTGCCAGAATTGTAGCAGCCGATGATGAAGACCCAGCACCGCGGCGTCAGCTCCCGTCCCACCCCTGCGGCCACCTGCTGCCCCAGAGCCTGTCGAAGAAAGTGACTGCGCAATCGGTACGGCCAGCGGGCGATCTGGTGCCAGCAAAGCGGCAGGCTCACGTTGGTCCTCCTTCCCGGTATCCCGGCTCCAGCGTGGGCGCCCCGCCCTGGCCGCCGTCGCTGTGATGCAGCACGTATTGCAGGATACGCTGGCTGCGGGCCAGCATGGCCGCCGTGCTGAAGCGCTCTTTGACCCATGCATGCGCTCCTTCCCCCATCCTGCGCGCAGTTTCAGCGTTCGTCAGTAGATTCTCGAGCTTGCGCGCCAGATCCACCGGATCGTCAGGCCGTGCCAGCAATCCGGTACGGCCGTCCTGGATGATCTCGGGCACCCCCCCGTCGTCGACGCCCACACTCGGGGTACTTAGCGCTCCGGCTTCCACGAACACGTTGCCCAGCCCCTCGCGGACGCCGGCCATGACAAAGACCCTGGCGGCGCTGTACAGATCGTAGAGCGCCTCCGACATCGGTGTCACCGAACCGGTAAACAACACGGAGTCCGCCATGCCCATCCGCCTCGCACGCCGCTCCAGTGCTGCCCGTTGCGGTCCGTCCCCCACTACGACCAGCATCGTCTCCGGGACCCGGCGGCGCAGGTGCGCCACGGCCTCCAGTACCACTGCTACACGTTTCTGCTTGACCAGACGCGCCACGGTCAACAAAACCGGTTTGCCGGACAGAGCCGGATGGACTTTCTCCAGACGAGCTGCGTCGAAAGTGTATTCCTTCAGCTGACAGAAGTCGAAGGCCGGGGGGTTGATGAATATCGACTGCGCGTCGATGCCTCTGGAGACGGCGATCCGTCGCAGATACTCGCTGGCCGCGGCGATCGCCGTGGAACGCGCGTAGCAGCGCCGTTGATACACGCTTTCGAGGCGGGCCCACGGCCCACGACCCGGCAGCCGTGTCGTGATATCCGAACCCCGGATGCTCGATAGGATGGGCAAATCCCAGCCATCGAGTTCCGGCGTGAAGCCCACCACCCGCGTCGCCATGCCATTAGTGGTCCAAACCAGATCGGGGTGATATCCGGCAATTTCCCGCCGGAGCCAGCGCCGCGCCTTCCAGTAGCGCCCCAGCACAGGGCCACGCGCAGCGAAACGCACGGTCTGGAAGGCTTGTACAGCATCCATCTCGACCCAGCGGCCAGCTCGATCCTCGGGCGCCAGCACGCGCACACCGTAACCTTTGGCCGCCAGTCCGCAAGCCAACCGGTAGGCGAACGCGCCGGACCCCACGGCATCCGGAGGAAACGCCATCGCGAAGAGCAACACCCGGGTGGGCTCATGCACCATCTGCATCCTCTCTTCGAACGTGCACACGTCCAGGCTCCATGTCGCGGTTACCCGGGCAACCTACAGGACTGCGACCATACCGATCATCAGGTCAACAGCACCCCACAGTGCCGGAATGGCGCCTCTCGCTTCGTCGCCAGCATACCTCCTCTGGCAGAGGAAGTCAAGGCGGCGCTCTCGTTGCACATTCCTCGGTGAGGGAACGTCGGCGAGGCGTCAAGGAGCGGGATGTGCCTCGTCGATCCAATCATGATCTTGCCCCGGGTAATGGGCCGCGGCGCGTTGGCCCCGAGCCACGAACCGGGTTGACACCCATGGGCATATTGCGTGACTGGCAATTCTTTACCGAAACCCCTCATTCGCCGCAACCGATCACCATGCCGTATCAACTGCTCCTTACACGATCAGAACGTGGCGACCCCGAGGTGCGCATGCACCCAACAAGGGGGGATCCTCTGAGCCGACCCGATTCATGCCATCCAGCGGGAATGAGCTTTCCTGCCAGATCCGTTTAGGTGGGTGATTACCCCATATTCAGTATATCGCCCCATGGATAATGGCATCTCATGTGATATCTTCTTGCCAGGAGCGGCCGACGTATGCCTGGTCTGAAAGCCGGACAGCCGGCGGCCAACACGAAGACAGGTCACCCCAAGGCTGAAAGGTGGGACAAATCCATGCAGGTACCCCTGGATCTTTCCGTTCGCGACATTCCCCGAGAGCAGTGGCTGGAGGACCTGGTGAACGAACAGGTCGCCGGGCTGGAGCGAGTGTGCGACCACATCAGCAGCTGCAGAGTCTCCATCGAGCGGCCCCAGAAAGCGCAGCAGACCGGCAATCCGTACCGCGTGCGCATCGACATCAACGTTCCTCCAAAGCATGAGGTGGTGGTCACGCAGGAGCCGGGCGACGAGGAAATGCACCCCGACTTGGCCGGGGTGGTGCGCAGCGCCTTTGATTCGGCCCAGCGCCAAGTGCGCGAGCTCGTGGACCGCCAGCGGCATAATGTCAAGGCGCACGATGCCGACTTGGAGCGCCAGGGCACCGTACGGAAGCTGTTCCTGGCCGGGGGATACGGCTTCCTGCAGACCTTCGACAACCGGGAGCTGTACTTCCATCGCAACAGCGTGTTCAACTGCGATTTCAATCAGCTGAAACTGGGGACGATAGTTCGGTATGAAGAGGAGGAGGGCGACGAAGGACCCCAGGCTAGCACGGTACATGTGCTGCAGAGGCCGTGACAGCGCCAACGCGGCCGTCTGCGCTAGCTGCTGCAGGTGACCGGCACAGTAGTGCGGCCGCGCGGCCGACATGGTCCCCACATTGCCCCAACGTTGCCATGGTTACCTGTGAAGCCGGGAATCAGCCAGTCGCCGATGGTGTCGGGTGCCTGAATATCCAATCTTCCAGATACACGACCAGTACAGTACCTGTACTGGACATCGCAACCGGAATCCATTCGAACGGAGGAGGGTAACGATGGCACTTCGTCCAGCGGAAGATATCAAGAAAGACGTGACGGATCGCCTGTATTGGGACGACCGGGTGGATGCGGCACAGATCAACATCGACGTGAACAACAGCACGGTAACGCTGCGCGGCACGGTGCCCTCGGTACTGTCGCTTGAAGCGGCCCTCTGGGATGCCCGCAACGTGGCAGGAGTGAGTGAAGTGGTCGACGACATCCGCATATATCCGGGAGAAGTGGTGACCATGCCGGCAGACCTCGAGATCGCCAACAACGCCCAATCGGTGCTCGAATGGTCACCGCATCTGGACTCAACGGACATCGAGGTCTCCGTGGAAGCCGGACGCCTCACGCTACGGGGTTCGGTCGATGCCTTCTGGAAGAAGATGCGGGCGGAAAACCTGGTCAATGACCTTGCCGGGGTAGTGGAGGTGGTCAACGAGCTCACCGTAGTGCCGGGCGGCGACCTACGGGACCAGGCGATCGCGGAGGAAATCGTCGCCGAGCTCGAGCGCAGCACCCTCGTGAACGCCGACGACATCACCGTGGTGGTCGACCACGGTGCCGTCACGCTGACTGGTACCGTGCGTATGTGGTCGGCGCGTCACGCTGCCTACGAAGCCGCTCTATTCACCGGCGGTGTGACGGACATCCATGACAACATCAAGGTTGCAGGATGACCGCAAACGGCCGGGCAGCGGCCGCAGCCGATTCGACGGGTTTCGCAGCAGTTCGGCGCTCAGGCTCGTGCCCGGGTCCCGAAGCTGGCCAGCCCACTGCGGCCGCGCCTCGAGGTTGTGGTACAGCTTCTGGCCGCCGCTGCTGATTTCCCAGTTCCTCATCGGGTCTTGGCGGCAGACCGGTTTCATGGAGTTGCCCATGCTTGACCTCCCTGACCGCACACCCATCCGATGGTCTTAGTGGCGCGGTGGTAGCTGTGGCACGGCGCCACAGCTACCACCGCGCTTGCTATGTGATCTTGTCCGCCCCGATATGGGTGACCTCTTCGGCTTTGCTGAAACTACGACAGACGACCAAGTCACATCCATAACCCAGGCAGCTGCATTGGCGCCCTGAAGCCCAGGTTGCGCAACTGCGTACTGAAGGCGAAATTCGGCAAGGTGAGCATGAGCGCCGAGACACAAGCGCCAGTGTCCCGCCTGACACCTGTCGGCGCGCTGGTCAAGCCGTGTACCGGTGTGGCCTTTACCACGGACGAAGCCCAGGCCAGGGTGTGAATTCATGCTGTCGGTACCGTCCCAGTCAACAGGAGAGAATGACCATGTTGAAGGTTGGCATCATCGGTTCCGGGTTCATGGGTTTGACGCATGGCAACGCCTATAAACAGCTCGAGGATGTGGAGATTGCCGGTTTCGTCGGCGCTGGCGAAGCCAACCGCCGGAAGCGCGCCCAGGAATTCAACACTCGGGAGTATCCCAGCCTGGACGCGCTGCTGGATGCCGAAGACGTGGACATCATCGATATCTGCACGCCCTCGCATCTGAATGTGCCCATGGTGCAGACCGCCGCGGCTGCCGGCAAGGCGATCCTGCTGGAGAAACCGGTGGCGCTGAACCTGGACGAAGCCGAGCAGATCCGTGACATCGTCCACAGCCGCGGCGTAACGTTGATGGTGGCGCACCTGCTGCGCTTCTGGCCGGAGTACGTGAAGGCGCGCGAACTCGTGGCTGGTGGACAGCTCGGTACTCCGCGGCTCGCCTCGGCGGCGCGCATTTGTCAGCCGCCGGACTGGGCCACATGGTATCCCGATCCGGCCCGCAGCGGTGGTGTGGCGCTGGTGCTGCTCGTCCACGACATCGATTTCTGCAACTGGCTGTTCGGCGCACCGCGGGAAGTGACCGCCGCCGGGCATCAGAATGCTCTGGGAGCGTGGGATGATCTGCACATCCTGGTGCGATACCACAGCGGCGTGTCCGTGAGCTTTCGCGGCAGCATGATCATGCCCGCAGGCTACCCCTTTACCATGCAGTTGCGCGTACGAGGTGATGACGGGGGACTGGAGTACATTTTCCGGGCCGGGGTGAATCTGGAAGATCCCGGATCGGCCCAGAGCGAGTTCACGCTGTACAAGGACGGGGTGCCCACCCACCCAGAGCTGTCCACGGTCGACGGTTACCTGGGCGAAATCAGCTACTTCGTGGAGTGTGTGCGTGCGGGCCGCGCGCCTGAACTGGGAACGATCGAAGAGAGTACGTTAGCCTTGCGCACCGCCCTCGCCGCCAACGAGTCCGCGGCCAGTGGAAAACCTGTGGCTGTGTGATGCGTGAATCCGGAATCTTGTGACGGGGTCGAGGGGTCGGCCACCGCCAGGTGAACAGCCAGCCAGCCAGAGGCTACCGGTAACCCCCGGCAAGTCGCCGCCCGGTGCGGCGGTGATCAGCGGTATTCTGTATCCAGGGAAATGGCGGCAAGCGGCACCGGCTGGCCACCTTCCCGCTCACGTCGCGGCGACATATTCGGCGCGACGTGAGCGCAGGCACGCAGCGATCTCTACGGACTGCAGGCCTGAACGGATATCACCCACGGGGCGCCGGCCGGCGCGCAGATCGTCAAAAAAGCTGGCGTTTTCATCATAGAAACCGGAGGCAATGTGCATCTGTTCGGCGCCCTCCAGGAGTCCGCCGTCCACTTCTTCGGTAACCGTACCCTGCGTTACGCACAGCAAGCGACCGGGAGCGTCAAAAGCGCCCCACAAAGGAATCTCCAGAAACCAGGTTTGGTCGTACGCATTGACCGTGGCCCGTTCGATCAGCACGCCGGTGACCGGGCAGAAATCCAGATAGGCCATGGCCCCGGAGGCCATCTCGCAGTCCAGGTACAGATTGGCCACGCCGAATCCCAGGTGGTCCAGTTCCTGGTAGCGAAAACGGATGCGCCGGTAGGGCGAGCCCGCCAGGAAGCGGACGGTGTCGATGCCGTGTATGGCTGTGGTGGAGAAATCCTGATCGCGGCGGTTCATGCGGAAGAAATCGTAGCGCAGGTACTGGATATCTTCCGGCGGGCAGCGGCGGTCCAGATCCTGCTTGAGATGACGAACCAGGGGCACATAGCGCCGGTTGAAGGCGACCTGGTTGGCCACGCCGGACGCTTCAGCAGCGGCGATCATCTTCATGCATTGCTCGCGGTCCAGTCCGGGCGGCTTCTCCATGAGCAACGGGAAGCCCATCTTCATCACGGCACAGGACAGCTCGCAGGTCTTGTCCACCGGCGCCATCAGGCATACGGCGTCGGGACGCTCGGTATCGAGCATGGCACGGAAATCGACATAGGCGCGGCCAAAACCGAAGGCGACCCGGTAGGCCTCCGTCCGGGCGGCATCCAGGTCACAGCAGGCAGCCAACTCGACATCGGGGTGTCGGTCGGCGTATCGCCGGTAGGACGGCCCGTGGGCGCGCGTCGACAAGGCCCCGCAACCGATGACGCAGATTCTGAAAGCCATGCTCTCCTCCGTGATACAGGATGGGCACCAGTGTCGATCCATCGTAGCGTTGTTAATCGGCATCGACCCCATCGGATTCACTCATGTACCTGCCGTATCTCTGGCACAGGCTATGGTAGTAGTCGTACGCCGCGGGAGCGATATCGCCGGAAATCGAGGCCGCGCCAAGGACAAGTCCTCCTTCCCGTCCCAACTCCAGCAGCGGCCGGACATGGGCCTCGATCTGCCGCTTGCTGCCGTGCGGCAGAATCCGGGTATTACACACCCCGCCCATGAGCAGGATTTTACGGCCGTAACGCTCACGCAATTGCACCACATCCATGCCACAGCGCGGCTCGAGCGGATTGAAGCCCTCGAACCCCACCGCGACCAGAGAGTCCATGATCGGCATGATGTTGCCGTCGCTGTGGAAGTAGACATGCTGGCAACCCGCAGCCTTGAGATTCTGAATCATGCGCTGGTAACGCGGAGCGAAAAACCGGTCGAACATCCCGGGTGAGAACATCGGACCACGATTGCCGGCCATATCGTCGCACACCAGCAGACCGTTGGCCATGCTTCCGGTGCGCCGCAGCGTCTCTATGGACATGCGCTCCAGGTGGTCGGCCACTTTGTCGAAAAGGGCAGCACAAAACCCCGGATCCAGCGCCATGTCGGTCAGCAGCGCTGGTTCGCCGCGCAGGAAATGGCTGCGAATGTAGATCCCGCCGGACTTGGCCATGACGAATCGGCCGACCCGTCGGTGCCGTTCCAGTTGTTGCGGCAAGGAGGCAAACCGCGACGGTTCGGTAACCGCATCGAACTGCAACCGGTCCAGCGCCGCGGGATCCTCCAGCACCGCTCCCACCTGGTGGTTGAAGTATGTTTCCCGTTTGTATACCCGCTTGATCATACCCCACCCGTCGGCCCAGGTCTCGCTGTCGCCGTCAGCCGCGAGCCGCCGCGCCTGGCTGGGCATGAACTCTTCGTTGCCGACCATCTCCGTGATGTCGATGCCGTAGTAATCCATGGGATCGGCCGCGGAGCCCAAGCCCTTGTACCGTCGCCAGGCGTCCGGAAAACTATCCAGAAAGTAGTCGCATCGGGGGATGCGGTCCGGTGTACGGTGCTGTAGCGCGGCGACAAACCGCTCTGTCGATGTCATGACCCGATGCGCTCCTTGGCCGCAAGGCCATCGCCGTTGTTGACAGGCGTTGACTGTGGTATAATTGATGGCGTCGGACAGGTACGTTCCATGCGCCGCCGTTGTCGACGCAGTCGAAGATCATGCCGCTTGCGGCCGGCTGCAACGGTGTGCAGCTCGCAGCTTCCTGCGGAAACCGGTGTCGTCACTCGCCCCACTCCGAAAAGGTCTGTCAACATGGTCAACGTATCGGAGACCGCACCACACGGCAATCCCGGCGCTGCGGCGCTGTATGCCGGAGTCGCCAAAATCGACATCACGGCATCCGATCATGGGTACATCAATGACCCGCTGTATGTCAAGGCGCTGGCCCTGCGACAAGGGGAGACGAACGCGGTCATCATCACCGTGGACGCCGTGGCCATCGGTGAGATCGGGCCGATCGGCCACGAATACCTGAGTGGCGTCCGCACCCGGTTGCAACAGGAACTGGGCATCGCCGCGGACCAGGTGCTGATCAATGCCAGTCACTGCCACGGTCTCGTCTGCGCCGACGCGGAACGACGTACCGTTGAGGCGGTGACTGCAGCCGTGAGGTCCATGGTTCCGGTCCGGGTGCTAGTCGGAGTCGGCCACGAGGACCGGATCATGGAAAACCGGCGCCTGCGTCTGCGCAACGGAAGCGAGGCGGATGTGCGGCATGCTTACGCACTGCCGCCCGACGAACAGATCGTCGATACCGGACCGGTCGATCCCCGGATCGGGCTGCTCCGGCTGGACCGAATGGACGGACGGAGCCTGGCCGTCCTCTTCCATTTCGCCTGCCATCCGATTCAGGGCGTGCCTAACGACGGCATCACCGCCGATCTGTCCGGCTTTGCCGCCGCGTCTGTCGAGGCTTGTATCGGTGGTGACGCTGTCGCTCTTTTCCTGCAGGGATGCTCCGGCGATGTCAATCCTGTCGGGTACAAGGACGACCACAGTCCGCGCAACGCCGAAGCCCTGGGCCATAGGCTCGGATCCAGCGTGATCAAGGGTATGCAGGGTATGCAGCGCAGTGTCGATGCGCGGTTGGCGACACGCCGCCGGACCATCCGGCTGCCGGCCGCCGATCTGGAGCCGTGCATCCGGTCCCTGGAAATCGAGCAGAGTCGAATGCTGCACTCACTGCGCGGCACTAGCCTCGATCTGAAGGGCTTCCTGCAGTTGTACACGCGCTACCATCTCTTTCCCGAAAACCCATCCGCCAGTTCCTACCGCTACCTGCACGAGCAGTCCATGGGGCGGGACCACCTGGTCGCCCAAGATCGGCGCAACCGGGCCGCCCTGGAAGATTATATCGCCAACGTCCGGGCGATGGAGGAGCTCACCCGCATCCAGGTGAACCTGGACCTGCTGCGATTGCACCGTGGGCAGATCGCCGCCCTCGAACACGATACGATCGACGCGGAGATCTTCGGCCTGCGGATCGGCGACTTCGTCCTGATCGCTTTTCCGGGTGAACTGGCCGTGCAGATCGGGCTCGACATCCAGGCGGCATCGCCGCACCCATTCACCTTCGTTTCGGGCGTCAGCAACGGTTACATCTATTACGCACCGACTGCGGATCAGCTCAGGAACCGAGGCGGCGCGCAGGAGGACAGCGACTGTCTACTGGCGCCGGAATGGCAACAGATCTTCGAGAGCAAAGCCGCCGAAATACTGGCGCAACTGTGAGGTGCGGGTAACGGCTGGGCCCGCCGCCCCGATGGCGCGGCACATGGGGGTATGCCGGTGACAGATTATCGGTTGTATGCGGTCCCCCGGCCTGGCAAGGGTGCCTACGGCAGAATCAACTACAACGGGTCTTGGCATACACCGGAGCGAGGTCGAGCATGCGTATCGGGGTTATCGGCTGCGGACAGTTCATGAGCCGCCAGCACATTCAGACGATCCACCGCAGCCCGGGACTCGAGCTGCATCACCTGGCCGACCTGAACCGCACAGCCCTGGATCGGGTAGCGGCACGTTATGCTCCGGCGCGCACGAGCACCGACTGGCGCGCCGTGATCCAGGACCCCCAGGTAGAGCTGGTGGTCGCCGGTGTGGTTCCGACACTGCATCCGGAGATCGTGCGGGCCAGCGTGGCTGCTGGCAGGCCGCTGTATGTCGAGAAGCCGGTGACGGCAACCCTGGCGGAGGGACAGGAGTTGCAGCGTCTGGCCGACCAGCACGCTTGTGCGGTGGCTGTGGGATTCAACCGGCGGTTTGCGCCCGCCACGGCGCTCGTCCGGCAGGCCTTTGCTGCCGCCAGCGGACCGGTCTCCATCTTCTATCGCATCAGCGATGACGACCGCGTACGGCCGCCGGCACAGAACTGGAAAAAGGCGGACAGACTGCTGGTGGAGGTGGTCCACATCTTCGACTTGCTGCATCATCTCGTCGGCGCCGAACCCGTCCAGGTGCACACCGTGGAGGCGCGTTTCAACGACGCTCTGGTCACCATGAGCTTCGCCGATGGCAGCCGCGGCACCATCTTGTCCTCCAGCTATGGTTCGATGGCCCAGTGCAAGGAACGCCTGGAAGCCGTGCTCGACCACGGCGCAGTGGAGATGGATGACTTTGTCGAGGTGCGCACTCACGGTCTGAAGGGCCTGCCGGAACGCGCGTGCTTTGCCGGCAGACCGTACGACGACTGCGACAACGCCCATGTCAAGGCATTCGCCGAGCGCGGTGTGGAGGCCTGTCTGGCGCTGCGCCAGCGGTACGCTGCTGCCATGGAACGCAGCGGTGTGCTGGCCGACTCCGGCGACGCAGCCGCCTGGCAACGCTTTGCGGCGATGTCGGGCGATCCACCGTGGCCCCAGATCAACTACTGTCAGGACAAAGGCTGGGGCGCGGCGCTGGTATCATTCTGCGACGCCGTCGGACGCGGCGCGCTTCCCGTCAATGCCGGCTTGGCCGACATCAACCGCGCGACGGCCTGCGCCGAGGCGGGAAGAGAGTCGATCGTTACCGGAAAACCGGTCAGGCTGTCTCCCGGATGATCGGTCCGCAGTCAGACCGGCCGCCCCTAACGTGGCGAGCGCTTCGACGCGACCCACACCGCAGGTTCAAAACTGCACCCGGGGGGCTTCTCTGGCTGCGGCTGCTGCCTCGAAATACGCGTCGCTACGCTCGAATCCGCTCATTCCGGCAACCCACGCGCCCGGAATGGCGCGGATACGGGTGTTGTACTGACGCACGGCATCGTTGTAACGCCGCCGCTCCACGGCTATGCGGTTCTCGGTGCCCGCAAGTTCATCCTGCAAGGCCAGGAAGTTCTGATTGGCCTTGAGGTCCGGGTAGTTCTCCACTACCACCATCAGGCGCGCCAGAGCGCCCTCCATGGCCTCGGCCGCCTCCACCTTCTCCTGCATGCTTCCAGCCGAGGCCCACTGACTGCGTAGCCGGGTCACCTCTTCCAGCAGTTCGCGTTCGTGAGCCGCGTAGCCTTTGACCGTGTTGACCAGGTTGGGAATCAGGTCGTACCGCCGCTGCAACACGTTGTCCACCTGGGCCCAGGAGCCGTCGATCCCTTCATCCAGGCGCACGATATCGTTATACGTCGAGTAGTACGTCCCAAACAACAGCAGTACGAGTACGGCGATACCGATCAGTACCCACCAGACGGTTCTCATGTCGATCTCTCCTTGTGCGCCCAAACAGGGCTGATGCCTGCGGACGGCTACCTGCACTGTGTCAACCTGCGAATCGGGCAGGAATCTCGTTTCAATCCGCGGGTGGTCGGTCAGAAGCGGCCGGCGGCTCCGCGGCCCGACCGGTGGCCGGAGACTTTGCGCCCGTCGACCGGTCCGCCTCCGCCGCAGCCGCAGGCCGGTCGGATCGAGACGGGCCCGTCACGGCACCGGAGGCGCCGCGAACCTGAACGGCGTCTACGGCGTCCAGGAGTTGCTCCACGGCGCGCAGGTATCGGCCAAAATAGGGTTGTATTTCCGCTTTGGCGGGCTTATGGCCTTCACGGCGGATCTCCTCCAGCTCTTCGAATACCCGGTGGTCGTAGCTCAGATGCTCTGCCAGCAGCGGCGGCGCGGCCAGCTTGTCACCCGGTACGGAAGCACCATACAGGCGCAAAGCGGCGCGGATCAGAACCAGAAACGTGGGCAGGGATTCGGCGACAAGATCCCAGACCTTGGCCGGCCGGTCCGCGACCAGCAGGTACCCCTGTCGCAATCGAACCAGATTGCTCTGCAACTCCCGTTCCAGTTCACGTCGGACATGGACCGGATCCACCGGGATGTCCAACCCGTCAGCGTCACCGTACAGCACTCGATGCCGGTCCTGCAGGTCCAGAATCTCGATGGCAAACACATCGGCAGATCGCCGCAGCCGGTCCGGCGTGAACAACAACGGTGGCGGATTACCCGCCCGCTGCCAGCTGCGCGCTGCCGGCGCCATGGCCTGCAGGACCGCCGCGTCCAGCGTCTCCACGAGGATCAGCACGTTGTAATCCGACTTGCCGCGGACATGGTCTTCGGCTGCCGCCGAACCGTACAGCAGGATGGCACGGATACCCTCGGGAACGGCCTCGGTGAGGGCCTGCACCAGCTCTTCAGGATGTTTCATGTTACCAGCTCTCAGATTAAGCTTTCGTCTTTACGGCCGACGCCATCATGTCGGCCAGCCTTGCGTGGCAGCTGCCCGGAATGGCAGCCGTGTCCGTCCGATGGCTGCCCGGTATCCCGCCAGCTCGCCACGTCGTGCTCCCCTCACCAGCTGCGCGTAGCGCCACCGCCACCCGACATACCTCCGCCGAAACCACCCCCGAAACCGCCGCCACCACCGAAACCACCGCCACCAAAGCCACCGCGCCTGCCCATCCGTCCGCGCCCGCCACTCATCAACAGAAGAAACAGGAACGGATGGCGGATGAACAGGGCAACCAGACCGATACCGATCAACAGAATCAGCCATCCGGGAAGTTCCACCTCCGGCGACGCCGCTCCTATCGGCCGGCCGGATCCCACATCCAGTGCCCCGCCGGCGACCACTGTGGCCAGTGCCATGGCGCCGCGGGCCACGGCTTCACCGGTCCGGTTCTGGCGCATGAAGGGCACCACGTGTTCATCCAGTATCCGCCCCACCCGGGCGTCCGGCAGTTTTCCTTCCAGCCCGTACCCCACCTCCACCGCCATACGGCGATCATCTGTGGCGACCAGGAACAGCACGCCGTCGTCCTGTTCACGGCGGCCTATGCCCCACAATTCGAAGAGCCGGTTGGCGGTGTCGCGAATCTCGCCGTCACCGATCGTGGGCACGACCACCACCTGCAACTCGGCGCCGGTCTGCTGGCGCAGCTGATCCGTAATGCGTTCGATCAAGCCCCGGCTGGCCGCGTCCACGGCTCCGGCCGGATCCACCAACTGCCCGGCGGTCCGCGGCCGCAGTCGCGCCAGTTCCTCCACGGTCTGCCCGGATGCTTGCAGCGGCCGACCCAGCCAACCTCCGACCGTCAGCAATAAAAGCAGCAAACCCATCCGGGCCGGAAATCCGGTTGCCGATACGCGGCCTTCACGTCTCCAGCACTGTCTCGATACCGATGTGACCAACACCATGATCCTCCTGTATCGGCTTTTACGCCGTCATGTCCCTACTGCGGCGGCGTCTTCCGGGTTCCAGCCCGGTCTGGCATACACCACATCGTTCCCAGCTACACCGTTGACAGCAGGTGCTGGAATCCGTTGCGGTACAGTATCCGGGCTGTTGTCCGGTTTACTTCAGAAACAGTTCGATGACCGGCACGACCGCATCCGGCTGGCGTACCGGCAGGCGCAGCGTAGTGATGTCGTCACCCGTTTCACCGAATTTCTCCCGTGCGTCCGGCTGATCCCTGACGAGGATCTCGGAGGCGTCATGGAGGAACTGAGCGTACTCGATTTTGCCGGCAAAGCCCTCCAGATGCAGTTCCACGAAGGGCCAGGCGAACACGTGCACATAGAGCCGGTTCGTATCCGGATTGAAGGTGAGTCGGCAATCCGCCGGTGCTTTGAAGCCCTCGGGTGCCTGCGTACAGCCGTAGATAGCGCGACTGTGGCGCTTCATCCATGCCCCGATACCCTGTAACCGGTCCAGAGCGCGGGCATCGAACTCACCCCTTCCGGTGGGGCCAACATTCAACAGAAGGTTGCCGCCTTTACTGACTGTGTCCACGAGCATGCGCACCAGCTGATCCACGCTCTTCCAGGAAGCTTCGTCACGGTGATATCCCCACGACCCGGAGAAGGTCTGGCAGGCCTCCCAGACTACCGGTTGTCCCTCGTGGGTCACCCACTTGCGGGGCTGGAACTGCTCCGGTGTCTTGATGTCCCAGCCCAGCGGCAGATCCAGACGATCATCCAGGATGACACGGGGTTGGAGCTGGCGGACCAGCTGCAGCAGCTTTTCGCTCTGCCAGTCATCCCGGCCCTTGCCGGTGCCGTCGGGCCTGGGGTAGCTGAAGTCGAACCAGAGGATGTCTACCTGTCCGAACTGCGTGAGCAGCTCGCGCACCTGGCCGTGCAGGTATTCAGCATATCGCGCCTGGTCACGCCCCTGGTTCATCTCTTCGCGGTTGGGCGCATTCCGGTACGGCCCGATATGCGGGTCGACGATGTACTGCGGATGATGCCAGTCGATCAGCGAGTGATAGAACCCCACACGCAGCCCCTGGCCGCGAAACGCGTCCACCATGGGACGCAACAGATCGCGACCGGCCGGCGTTTTGGTGGCCTTGTAGTCGGTAAGCTGGCTGTCCCACAGGCAGAAGCCTTCATGGTGCTTGGTGGTGACCACGAAGTACTTCATCCCGGCATCGGCGGCCGCCTGAGCCCACAGGTCAGGATCGTACAGATCGGGATCAAAATGGCGGAAATACTGGTCATAGACCTCGTCGGGTATCTGCTCCTGATGTTTCACCCATTCATGACGCGCCGGCAGGGCGTACAGACCCCAGTGGATGAACAGACCGAAACGGTCCCGCACGAACCAGCTGGTGTCGCCGGGGGTTGGCATGGTCTTGACTGTGGGGTAACTCATGGTGACCTCCAGTTGGGACTGGGTTACGGCCGCAGCGGTTCCTGAAGCCTGATAGAATGCGGTCGATCGATGGAACTACATACGACTATCGGCCGTCCAATTTCAACTTGGGCTGTATTCTGATACGAGTTGTCATGCAACACGGTGAGGATGCGATGGCGAGGATCTGCTTGTGAAGACGTTGTATGGATGCATCGTGCTGGGTATGCTGTCGATCGTACCACTTCGGGTTCGGGCGGCTCCATTGCAGGACTTACTCGGTAATGAACTGGCAGCCCGGCTGCAGGCTGCGGGCGAGGTCAGGCAGGTGCAGTCGAGAGAATCGGAGCCGACTCTGCTGTTGCAGGGTTCCCTGGAGGAAAAAGTCGCTGAAGCGCTGGAGGGTCTCGAGCCCAACCTGCTCGTCGAAGCGTTGTACCTGTACAGAAAACCGGAAACCGCCAACGGTGAGCAGTGGACCGAGGTGGAAAGGACCACGCTGTACAATGCGCTGAGCGCCCTCAGTACCTTGCAGGGTATCCAGTATTACTCCGCCAGCCGGGAACGTATGCGGACGTTTTACGAGTCCTCCTACCTCGTCGCAGGCCCCGGAAGCCGGACTCCCGTCCAAGATCCAGTAGTGGCCGTGCCCCCGGAAAGAGCCACCCTGTATGCCGTACAGAAAGATCTGACGCTGGGAGAACACCGCTACCGGTACGACTTCAGGGCTGCGCCGGATGCATTTCTGTTCGTGCAGGAAAACCTCACGGACGTCTATGTGGTTTTCGTCCCTGTGCTCAGAAAAGGCGGCATGCGCACTGCGGTGCTGGTGGCTGATGCCGGGCCATGGCTAGTCGTCTATGCCGCCTCCGCGGCACGGATCCCGCTGGTTCCGGGTATCGAATCTCGTCTGCTCAACTCCTTCAACAACCGGACGGACGCATTGTATCGCTGGTTCTGCACGCGCGCGGAAACAGCCTTTCAGACGGCGCAGGTACCGTAACCCTGCATATCGGTGGCGGTTCAGTGTACCGGGAAGGTGACAGAGTACCGGGCAGGTGACAGAACCGCCGGCGGCGCCATGATGCTCCGGGTCAAGCGCGTCGCTTCTTCTGTTGATAGGACGAGGTAACGAGCCGCCTCCGCCGCCAGACAGCAAAACCGATAGCGCCAAGGACCAGAAGGCCCATGGCAACCTGGTTATAGGCTCTCAGCGCGCCGATGACCACTTCCCAGTTTTCGCCCACCACCAGGCCGAAATACACCAGCAGGCTGTTCCACATGAAGGTGCCCAGCAACACGTAGGCGCCCATCCGCACCGGATGCATCCGGGAGACACCGGCCACGATGCCCACAAAGGCGCGCACCGTGGGCAGAAACCGATTGAAAACGACCACCTTGTCCCCGTACCGCCGGAACCAGCGTTCGGTGTCATCCAGCCGTTCGGCTCTGAAGATACGCGGAAAGAGCCCGATCAGGAACGCTCGTCCTTTCCAGTATGCCAGGGCGTACACCAGCATACAGCCCAGGACACTGCCCACGAACATGGCCAGGTAGGCCGGCCACACACCGATCAACCCCATGCCGGCCAGGTAGGCGCCAAACACGATGAGGGTGTCGCCAGGCACGGGAGGGGTCACATTTTCCATAAAAGAGCCCAGGAACAGAAAAAAGTAGATCCATCCCGCAGGCTGTGCGTTGACGAATAAAAGAAAAATCTCCCAGATTTCGCTCAGATATTCCACGTTCTCATCTCATGCAGGCCACATGACCTCTTACATGTATACGGTGTAAACTCGACCCGTACGCAAACCAGCTGCGCGGTTGCGTGACCGCAGCGACACACACGACCCGTGTCACGCATACCGATGGCGGCTCACTTCTGTGCGGGTAGAAAGGGGAACAGCCGCGCAACCTCTTCCGGCGTTGCTCGGCGGCCGTACTCGGAGAAACTCACCGTCTCCGCGGTGCGCACCGCGGCACCGCGTTCCTCGCCGTAGGTACGCTTCAGAACGTCGCGCGCCACGCCAGCCACTTGACCGAAACGACGCTGCAACCGCTCGCCGAGCCAGTTCCGCCGCGCTTCCTCCGTCACCGGAACCTCATCCAGGTAGCCATCATTGTACGGCAGCCATTCGTACACCTGTGAGGCGTGGCAGTGCGCCATGTCGACCTTGCGCTCGAACACCGGATCCGTGTCGATGGCCACGTCGACGCGATACGGATTGGGCAGGGCAAACTGGTCGAAAGCGTAACCCAGCACCGGCGCCCGTTTGAGCGGGGGCGTCAACGGGCAGACGTTCGGCACTGTGACGATGTACGAGGCATCCTGCACCAGCATACCGACGGACCGGTGGTCCGGATGGTAGTCATTGGCCCGGTGGCATAGTACCAGATCGGCCCTGAACAGACGCATGCGCTCGATGACCAGCTTGCGGACCGTCACGGTGGGTTCCAGCTCGCCGTTGTGAATGTCCACCACTTCGTACTCCACGTCGGCAATACAACCGGCTGCCTGCGCTTCGGCCCAGCGCCGTCGCGCCAGATCGCCACCACCCATGGCATGGTGGCCGGTATCGCCGTTGGTCAACGAGACGAACTTGACCTGATGTCCGAGAGCCCGCCAGAGCATGGCCATGCCCCCGTAGCGGAAGTCGCAGTCGTCCGGATGGGCGCCGAAACACAGTATGTTGAGAGGTTCATCGCTCATGCCGCACACTCCTGTAATACATGGGCCGCAGACCACTCCGACTTCCACTCCCCTGCCAGGCTCCGAATCCGAGTCCGGGCTGCCGCCTGAAAGGCCGGTAGATGGCATCGCGCACAATCAGGTTCCACGCCCGGGGCGATCTCAAAGCGAACCTGCGAAGATAAGGGAAAAACGCCTTTACCAGTAGTGTAGTGCACTCTGTAGTGCACGTCACCGGCTCCACCGGTACAGACGCTCCTGTACAGACGCTCCTGCGCCTGGATGCTTCCCGGATTCTGTCGGCGGCAATCGCCTCTGTATATACACGTTCCGGCGCAGCTACATCACTCCCGGGCTCCTGTCTGCATGCCCAGCCTCCACCGTCCGTCAACCAGTCTGGTCGCGCAGAGCGCAGCCGGTGCAGCCAGCACGATCAGGAACACTTCCAGGATCATGCGGTAGCGGGTGTGGATGAAGAAAACGCTGTACACGGCCGTGACGCTGCCGATGAGCACATACACCGGGAGCAGGCGCCTCCAGTGCCGACCCCACCACCAGGCACCCCAGCCAGCCAGCAGGAGCAGCAACCCGTATACCGCCTTGTAGCCCGTCTGCCACAGCTGCGGGTAGTCCATCTGGCCCGTGCCGGCACCCGGGCGGAACCAGACAAAAAAGGCCAGCCGGCGGAGGGTGAGTTCCAGAAACCTACCAGGGTTTTCCCGTATCCATTGTATGCCCTCCCCATACAGCAGGCGACTCTGTTCCACCTCGCTGACCGCGGCAACGCGCTGTTGCAGCTCCGGCGGCATGTGCATCCACACCGGTTGTCCATCATCGGCGTATGCGTGGCCCGTGGCCAGGGGGTTGTTCCCGATCCAGAAATTGTATCCTGCATTGGACGAGATCATCACAACCTGTCCATGGACCATCGCGTTGCGTGCCATCCATGGCGTCATGCCTGCGATGACACAGGCCATCAGCACCAGACCCGCACGGATACGCTGCCTGTACATGACGCACCAGGTCAACATCAGTCCAACAGCGAATGCCAGCAACGTAGGCCGTGCCAGTACCGCCAGAGCCAACAGCAGTCCACTGCCGGCTGCCGGCCGGACCCCATCTCCGTCCAGTGCTTTGATGCACAGCCACACAGCCGCGAGCAGGAGGAATGTCTCCACGGTGACTGGATCGAGGTATGCCACTTTGACGGCCAGCGGTGGATACAAAGACGCCATCACCATGGCCGCCCAGCCGGCCATGTGTCCGCCCAAACGCATGGCCAGCAGACCTGCCAAAGCGACGGTCGCAGTAGAGAGCATGCACTGAGTGATATACAGGGCCAGATATCCATGCGCCCCGAAAACCGCTCGATGCAGCGCCAAAAGGGCCGGGTATAGCGGCGGCATCCAGGAGTGGTAGACCCGATCCAGCCTGAAGGCGTACGTGAACCCTTCGCCCCGCTCCAGGCTGGCGGCGATCGGGCCGTATTCCCAGGTAAGCGGATCCACAAGGTCACCCAAAACCAGAACGCCGGCGACCCGCAGGATCAGAGCAGCCAGCAGGACTGCGACTACGCCCAGTTTAGACGCCGATCGCACGGTTGCATCACCTCCGGTTGGCGTGCCGGAACGTTTCATGTGCGCCAGGGTTGACCCGGGCCCAGGTTGGGTGCAACAAGCCACTGCCGGTCTGCAAAACACGCTGATCTTGTCGCTCCATGCCCAGCCGGGCCAGACGCGCCGGTGCCCGGGGTCCGGCCGGGTGTGACCAGTGTGCAGTCGGTTCTGCGCGCGGTCAGTACGATAAGGGAAAGCCGAGCCTGTCACCAGTCAGGCATGAACGCCGCCGCTGTGTACCGCAGGGGGGTTGCGAGCATCGCCCCAAGCACCGGCGTGCTTGACAACGCCGAGGGACACAGGTACGCTGAGGACATCTACCCATACACTCGCACAGCTGTTTCGGTTGTGTTGCCGTAAGCCGGCTGGCGCTCGCGACACCCGGCCTGACGCATTGCCGGTTACCGGGCCCGTTGATGGCACAGGACGCGTTGCACCCGCTGCCTGCAATGCATGCGCCTGCGCAGCCAACCAACGCTGTTCTGCATGGCCATCTACATGCATGCCAATCGCTGCTCCGTTATCCACCAACCATCCCCAGGATTGCCTTCTCATGCACGAGGTTTTGAGCCAGACCCGCCTGAGCACTGGAGAGACGCTGGATATCATCGTCGTGGAAGCACCGGACCGCGAGCACGCCGGTACCGTGCTCCATCTTTTGAGCCACAAAGGCGAGCTGCGTCAGTGGCAGTTCGAAGAGGACTTTGCCGGACATGCCGCGGGACTCCGCAGCCGGTATTACCTTGGTTTCCTGGAGGGACGGCCGGTAGCCAACATATCGGTATGGGAAACCGGAATCACCGGTAACCTGGGACACGTCTACACGGTGGCGCCGGAACGCCGTAAGGGCATCTGCAAGGCAGTCATGGCGGCCCAGATGGACGACTTCCGCCAGCGGGGCGGTCAGTTGCTGGTGCTGGGTACAGGATTCGATTCGCCGGCGTACCACATATATCGGAGTTTCGGTTTTGCAGGCATGCTGCCCCGCTCCGGCTCCATGAGCTATCTGAGGGAACCGGCCTTCTACGAACGGTTCTTCGCCGATGCGCCGGTAACCTGCACCCCATTGGAATGGCGCGATCTGGGAACCGTCTGCGCTTTGATGGCCTGCCCCGGAGGTGACTGGCTGCGCAACCAGCGTGCCCGGGCTTTCGGACCGAACTGCTATGAAGCCGCTTTTCTGGAGGATCTGCGCGCATCGTTGCAGGGCGAACGGCAGGCACGCGTGGCCCGGACGGAATCCGGCAGCGTGGTCGGATATGCCGTGCTCGGACCGGACCCGGCCTGGAAGGGAAACACGTGGCTGCTGGATGCCTTCGTCCATCCGGCCTTCCAGGCCTCGCTGAACCCATTGCTTACCGGGTTTGAATGGCCTCGGGGGCCGGTGCACACGTACCTGGAGGCAGGCTCCTCGCGGGTAACCGCTCTGCAGGAATACGGTTTCAGTGAAGCAGGCCGGCTCACCGATGTTCTGTGCCGGGATGACGAGCCGGTCGATGCGATTTTGCTGACGCGCAGTTGACGCCGGAGTTGTCGCCGGCCGTGTTCCGGCGAACCGTGGACGCACAGGCGGCGGACCCTGTTGGCGGGCCTGCTGCCGCGCCAGAGGTCACCTGTCCGAACGGAGGATACCATGGAAACCCTATTCAGACTCAGGGAGCACGGCACCTCGGTGCGCACCGAACTGTTGGCCGGTCTCACCACCTTCCTCACCATGGCCTACATCCTCGTCGTCAACCCGCAGATCCTTTCCGCGGCAGGCATGGACGTCGGCGCGGTTTTCACCGCCACCGCCCTGTCCGCGGCCATCGCTACTCTGGTCATGGCCTTTGCCGCCAATCTGCCCTTTGCTCTGGCACCGGGTATGGGACTGAACGCGTTCTTTGCCTATACCGTGGTCGTCAGCATGGGATATTCCTGGCAGTTCGCCCTGGCCGCGGTGTTCCTTGAAGGCCTCATCTTCATCGCCCTGACCTTGCTGGATATCCGCCAGGCCATCCTTGACGCCATTCCCCTCAACGTCAAACGCAGCATCTCCGTGGGCATCGGTCTGTTCATCACGCTCATCGGTCTGCAAAACGCCGGCATCATCGTCAGCCATGACGCCACCATCCTCGCTCTGGGGGATATCACCTCCGGGGGACCGCTGCTGGCCGTGATCGGCATATTGGTCACCGGGACGCTGCTAGCCTTCAGGATCAAGGGGGCCTTATTGCTGGGCATCGTGGTCACCACGCTGATCGGATTGCCCGTGGGTGTTACGCATCTGCCTGCGGGTAGCTGGGCGCCCCCCTCCCTGGCGCCGACCTTCATGCAGTTCGACATGTCGCAGATTTACACCACCGACATGATCGTGGTACTCTTCACGCTGCTTTTTCTCGATCTGTTCGATACTGCCGGTACTCTGATTGGCGTCTGTACCCGGGCCAACATACTCCGCCCGGACGGGAGCATTCCCAAAGCCAAACAGGCCTTGCTCGCGGATGCGCTGGGCACCACGATCGGCGCCTTGTTGGGCACCTCCACGGTCACCACGTACATAGAGAGCGCCGCCGGTGTGGCAGAAGGCGGCAAAACCGGACTGACCGCTGTTTCCACTGCCGCCTGTTTTCTGATCGCTCTCTTTCTCTCACCGTTGTTCCTGATGATCCCTGCCGCCGCCACCGCTGCGGCCCTGGTGATGGTGGGCCTGTTCATGACCAGTCCGATCAAGAGCATCGAGCTGGACGACTACACGGAGGCCATACCCGCCTTTCTGACGATCGTCATGATGCCCTTTGCTTATTCCATCGCCGAAGGTATCATCTTTGGTGTATTGTCCTATCTGGTGCTCAAACTGGCCACCGGACAACGGCGGGACATCGGTGTGGCCATGTATGTCATCGGCGCGTTGTTCGTGGTAAAGTTCATCATCGACTGGCTGGAACAGGCCGGAGGTGCCCCGTAGCCAGGGCGAAGACCCGGCCATGCAGAACGGAGACCTGCCCATGCGCTCACTACGGATCCGTGCTTGCCGGCGCCCTTGTCGCTCAGTACGGCGCTTACTGGCCCCCGCCAACCCGATGGCGTCACCGTGGCGGGCGAATAACCGTTTCGCCTGGACCCAGGCCTGTATCCTGCTGACCATCGTAGCCGGGGCTACGTTCGCCGCACCGGCCGGGCGCGCGGACAGTACCGGCGACCAGGCTGCCACCGGCGCGACGCGGCCGGTCGTGTTGTTCTTCGGCGACAGCCTCAGCGCCGGGTATGGCCTGGACAGCGACAAAGCCTTCCCCGCCCTGATCCAGCAGCACGCCGACACCGCCGGTTGCCCGGTCCGCGTCGTCAACGCCGGGCTGCCGGGAGAAACCACGGCAGCCGGACGCCGGCGCGTGGACTGGATTCTGCGCGCTCCGGTGGATGTGTTCGTGCTGCAACTGGGCGGGAACGACGGGTTGCGCGGCCTTCCTCTGGAGCAGACGGAGCACAATCTGCAAGGCATCATCGACCAGGTCCGCAGCCGGAACCCGGAGGCACGCCTCGTCATTGCCGGCATGCGTCTGCCGCCCAACCTGGGGCCCGAGTACACGCAGTCCTTTCAGGAGATCTTTCCGCGCCTGGCCGCAGCCAACGAGGCGCTGCTGATCTGCCGCCTGCTGGAAGGTGTCGGTGGTGAAGCGGAATTCATGCAGGCCGACGGCATCCATCCCAACGCCGCCGGCCACCGGCGCGTGGCCCGGACGGTGTGGCAGACGCTGGCACCGTTGTTGTGCGGGACCAGCGATCATCCCTCAGGCGGAACGGCGCAGAACCTCCAGGGGAGGAACGGCGGTGATCCCGCGGCTGTTGCCGAGACCGACCAGGACAGTGAGTAGCGGCACGGCAATCAGCATGGCCGCCAGCCAGCGCCACGCAGGCACGAAACCCACGTCGAAGACATGCGACGCCAGGGCCCAGCCGGCAGCCAGGGCCAGGATAAGCCCGGTGGCGGCGGCCAACAGACCGAGCGCGGCATATTCGACCAGCAGGATGCTCCGCACCTGACCCCGGCGGGCACCAAGAGCCCGCAGCAGGGCGCTGTCGCGCAAGCGCTGGAAGCGGCTTGCCGACACTGCGGCCAGCAGTACCAGACAGCCGGTGGCCACGCTGAACATGGCCATGAAACGAACTATGGCCGCCACCCGTTCGAGCACGTCATCCACCGTGCGCAGAATCAGATCCAGGTCGATGACCGCCACGTTGGGATAGTCGTCCACCACCTGCCGTTGCAGCCGGGCCCGTTCCTCCGGGGAGTCACCGCGCGTCACCAGCACGTGAAACTGTGGAGCTGCCTCCAGTACGCCAGGCGAGAACACGAGAAAAAAGTTGGGTGCGATACGCTGCCAGTCCACTTGACGCAGGCTGCCGACGACCACCTGTACCGGTATACCGTGCACGTCGAAGGTCAGACTGTCGCCGACACCAACGCCCAACCGGCCGGCGAGCCCCACCTCCATGGACACGAACGCCGTATCGCCGCCGGCACCGTGCCAGGCCCCCGCTACCAGTGCTTCACTGGGCGTGAGGTGATCGCGGTACGTGGACCGGTATTCGCGCCGCAGCTCCCAGCTGCGACCGGCACTACTGTCCACAGGCGTGCCCTGAACCGCCGCGATGTGCATGGCCACCACGGGGGCGTGTTCCAGGACGGGCAGACCATGATCCTGCACCAGCGAATCCAGGCCGGCACGTTGATCCGTCTGGATGTCGAACAACACGACGTTGGGTTGATCTTCGCCCCCGATCCGCTGGATGTGGGCCAGCACCGAACGCTGCGTCGTGTACATGACCGCCACCAGAAACGTGCCCAGACCGAGGCTGACCATCAGCAGCAGGGTCTGATTGTTGGGGCGATGCAGATTCGCCAGCCCCTGCCGCGCGATGTAGCCCAATGGTAAGGCCGAACACCGGCGCACCACTGCCCGCACCCCATGCGCGCATACGGCCAGCAGGGCCAGGGCCGCACCGGATCCCGCGGTGTAATACAGTGCCTGCAGCCCATCCCCCGTCAACAGCCGGGCCAGCGTCCAGGCGCCGCCGGCAGCGGCCACGACCAGCAGACCGCGCAGCAGGCGGTCACCGCGGCCGACGCCGCGTTCATAGGCGCTGCGCAGAGCCAGTAACGGGCTGGCACTGCGAACCGCCAGCAGGGGTAGCGCCGCGAACAACATGGCTGTTGCCGTACCGATGCCCACCCCCTCGAGTCCGGGAACAGCGGACACCGACACCTGCACCCTACCCGGCAGAAAATCCCCGATCAGACCCGGCATAACGAACAGCAGCGCGGTTCCCGCAGCGGCACCAGCCGTGGAACCGATGGCCCCCATCATCGCCGTCTGCACCATGTAGATGCAGAACGCCTGCCGCGAGGTGACGCCAAGGCTGCGCAGTATGGCTACGGTCTTGAGCTTCGACTGGATGTAGGCGTGGATAGCGCTGGCGACCCCCACAGCACCCAGCAGCAGGGCGACGAATCCCCCCAGCCCAAGGTAGCTCTCCAGAGTACGACTGGCCCTGATGAGGCGACGCTGGCGCTGGCGCGCGGTGCGGGCCTGGATGCCACGGTCCGTGGCCTGCAGGGTGGACTCCAGCTCCCGGGCCAGCGTCTCCAGGTTGCGATCGTCGTCGAAGGCGAACAGGGCCCGGTAGCGCACCTGGCTGCCGAACTGCACCAGGCCGGTTTCCTCCAGGTGTGCATAGGGTATCAGCACCGGAGGGCGCATATCGGTCTGGACCGCCGTCTGGCCCGGCAGGTTCAACAACCGCCCGGCGACGCGGAACATCACCCGGCCGACGCGCACCGAATCCCCGACCTCCGCGCCGAACTGCAGCAACAAGGCGTCGTCCACCAGAGCCTGTCGACCGGCACGAAAATCCCATGCAGCCTGGGCCGGATCCGTGCGCAACTCCCCGTACAACGGCCAGTCACCCCGCACAGCCCTCACGTCGCACAATCGGGTGACCCCCTGGACCGGCGCGAAGACCATGGACAGCATCTGGGCCTGACGCGCCTGACGTCCTCCCAGAGAGTCGAACACCGCCTGGGCCCGGTCCGAGAACGGCCGGTTGTTCTCTACCTCCATGGCGGCACCGAGAAGCTCCAGGGCCTGCTGCTCGACACCCGCCTCCATGGCCCGACTGAGCCCGCGCAACGAGGTCAGTGCCGCGACCCCGACCGCGATGCTGGCTGTATAGAGCAACAAGCGCCGGCGGTAACCGCGACTGTCACGCCAGGCCAGGCGCAATACCCAGGTCATGGACGGCCGCCTGCAGCGCCGCTGCCGGCTGGCCCGAAGGCGCCGTCATGAGGGTAAACGGAAGAGCCCCTGGAAGAGTGCACGGTGGATTCGCGGTGTTCGCCCGGTGCGTAGTCGGCGACGACGGTCCCGTTCATCAAACGGATGACACGCCCGCACCGGGCGGCCAGTTCGGCCTCATGGGTGACCAGAATCAGCGTCGTGCCGGCTTCGCGGTTGAGTTCGAACAGCAGATCCTCCACGGCCGCGCCAGTGGCGGAGTCCAGATTGCCGGTGGGTTCGTCGGCGAAGAGAATGGCGGGACGGTGGATGAAGGCACGCGCCAGACCGACGCGCTGCTGTTCGCCGCCGGACAACTGCACCGGGTAGTGATCGAGACGGTCCCCCAGGCCCACGCGTTGCAACAACTCGGCCGCGAGCTTGCGGGCACCGTTATGGCGGCGCAACTCCAGCGGCACGGCCACGTTCTCCACGGCGCTCAGCGTCGGCACCAGCTGGAAATCCTGGAAGACGAATCCCACCCGGTCGCGCCGCAGCAACGCCCGCTCGTCCTCGTCCAACCGCTCCAGGGCATGCCCATCCAGAACAACGGACCCGGACGTGGCGCGATCCAGTCCGGCGCACAGACCCAGCAGCGTGGTCTTGCCGCTGCCTGATGGACCGGTGATGGCACAGGTCGTACCGGCATTGATCGACAGGGAGACACCCTGAACCACAGTCAGGTCATGGCCGCCGCCGCGATAGGTACGCGTCAGATCGAGCAGCTGCAATATTGCCGGCATCGCCCTCCACACTACCCGGATTTCACTCCAGGCAGGCCGTTGACAGTACGAAACAAAAGACACGGGAAACCAAGATAATGAGCATACACACCTTCCCGTTCCTGGCAATGGCGCGCTGCCCGGTTGCCTGCAATGATACGATGCGGCAGTTTATCCCTGTCCGGGTAACCCCTTCAGCGCAGGAGGAGAACAGTGAAAGTCGGCCTGTACGCCTCGATGTTCGGCAAAGACGATCCACCCACCCTGGAAAGCGTGGAGAGCTATATCGACTGGGCTTACGCCCTGAAGGTCGAAGTGATCGATTTCCTTGGCGGCCGCGGTTTCGCCTCGCGAGACCCCGAATACCTGCTCGGTGTCAAAATGCAGTGCCTCCGGCACGGACTGTCCATCGGGTATGTGGCCACCGGCGGGCATTTCGTCGGCAGCGACGCGGAGCTGGAACGCAAAGTGGCCCAGGCCAGGAAAGATACGGACCTGGCCGTGTTCCTGGGTGCCCCCATGATCCGCGTGTTCTGCGGCCAGCCGTTGACCGATCCGGATGAACGGCAGCGCGAGATCCACTGTTTTCAGCAGGTCTGCGACTATGCCGCCCGGCAGGGAGTGGCCGTCGGCCTGCAGAACCACCCGTCCACCGGCGACGACATTCTGCGCATCCTGGAGCAGACCGAACGCCCCAATTTCACCTTCATCCTGGACACCGGCCAGTGGGTCGGCTCGCCGGCAAAAAACGAGGGCATAGCCGATCCGGACCGGGACATCTACCGGTTCATGCAACAAACCGCACCGCATGCCGCCCACGTGCGGGCAAAATTCTACAAGATCGACAGCGGCCGGGAGGAATGGCTGGATTACCGGCGCATCGTGGACATTCTGCAGGAAGCGGAGTTCAACGGCGCGGTGTCGGTGGTTTTCGAAGGCAAGAAGATCAACGCCTGCGACGACAAGGAGGTGCTGCGCCTGTCGGTGCGGCACCTGCGCGACCTGCTGTCCGGGCATGGCACCACGCCCTGACACCGAGCTGGACAGAGCACGCGACAGCAGCTATACTGGCGCCTGCATACGCATCCAAACTGGAAATGGCGTTCTATCGGCGCCGCGGCTGTGGGCCGGACCGCGGCGACACAAGGCAAGGTGACCCCATGAGAATCGCACTCGCAGGTATGTCCCACGAAACCAATTCGTTTGCCATCGAGCAGAATGACAGCATGGATCGCGTCGGCATCCGCCGTGGACAGCAGATGCTGGACCGGGTGCATCCGCGCGGCTTCCTGGGCGGATTCCTGGAAGGTATCGGTGATACCGGCGCCGAGCTGGTGCCCCTGGCAGGCATCGGTTTCGGGTGCGGCGGCACCGTCCTGGCGCCCGTATACGAGGAGTGCCGGCGTCTGCTGGTGGACAGCGCCAGGGATGCCGCCCCCTTCGACGGAATGTACCTGGGTTTTCACGGGGCCATGGTCGCCGAAGACCCTTACCTGGACGCCGAAGGCGAGCTGGTGCGCGCCTTGCGCGACGTGGTGGGTGACATACCCATCGTGGCTACGTACGACTTTCATGCCATCATGAGCGCGTATGAAATGGCCTCTGTGGTGCCGTTTCCGAACAACACCAATCCGCATATCGACGGCTACGAACGCGGCATGGAAGCGGCCTCTTGTCTGAAGCGCATGCTGGACGGGGAAATCAACCCGGTAACGCGTCGCCTGTTCGTGCCCATTATCGGTCCGAACATCGGCCAGAGCACCTGGGCGCATGTTCCGGAAGACGAGCAGCGCCTGCTGCTGTACGATCTCAACCTGACCCGCGCCGAACTGGAAAAGACACCGGGTATCATCAATATCACCATACTGGGCGGGTATGGATACGGCGACTCGCCGGACGCCGGCATGTCCATCGTCGCTACCGCGGACGACGATCCGGAGCTGGCCGATCGCATGTGCCGGCAACTGGGCCTGGAGCTATGGAAAAGGCGTCAGGAACTGCTGGACGTTCGCCCTATATACCCAGTGGATGAAGGGGTCCGCATGGCCATGGCGCGGCCGGACAAACCGGTGATCGTAGTCGACCTGGGGGATGATCCGGGCAGTGCCTGCCCGGCCGACAGCCCGGCTGTGCTGGAAAGCCTGATCCGGCAGGACGCCAGGGACTGCGCCCTGACCATTCGTGACGCAGCCGCGGTGGACGCCTGCATGCAGGCGGGCATCGGCGCCGAGGTCACGCTGCCCATCGGTGCAACCATAGACCAGCGGTTCTACCAGCCGGTCACGGTCACCGGTACCGTGCGTCTGCTGGACGACGGCCGTTACATGATTCTGGGGCCCACGCATGGAGGCTGGGGACGGGAGGTGAATCCGGAGGCTTTCCGCGAAGCCAATGCCGGACCGCGCGCCGTGTTGCGCGTGGGTAACAAGATCGACGTGATTCTTTCCCGCCGGCGCACCGGTAAGGACCGGGATTTCTTCAAGAGTGCCGGCATCATTCTGGAAGAAAAGCAGATCATCGTCGTCAAGTCCAACCAGGCCCACCGGGCTTCGTTCGATGCCGTTGCCGCCAGCACTGTCGAGTTGATGTCACCAGGGGTGAGTACGGTAGATTACCAGAGCCTGCCATACCAGCATCTGACCCGGCCGATCTGGCCCATCGATGCCGATATGGAATGGAGCGTCTGAACCCGGCTGTTGGGTTTACGGGACGAATTTGACATCGCTCTGAACTTGTGTGATATATCCTGAAGGAACGCGGCCGGATATTTCTCAGTCAAACTGTCCCGGAATAATGGAGGTGCTCGTCATGCCTGTATACGACTATCAGTGCCTCAAGTGCACGAAAACTTTTTCCATTACGGAAAGCATGAGCTCGCACGGGACCAGGAAGCACCGTTGCCCGGCATGCCAGAGCACCCGGGTCCAGCAGGTGATCGCCCCGTTTTTCGCGCAGACCGCCAAGAAGAGCTGAGCGCGGCAGAGCGGTATCCGCCACGTTCATACCCTCGCCATGGGCAGGCTCGCGTGGGTGGGTGGTATGCGGCGAGTGAACCATGCGTTCTGGTGCGTGGCAGGCGCCTACCCCTGCCACGCACCCCGCCTATCGTTCGGCCACATGGAAAGTCAGAACAGCTGAACGAAAAAGGTTGTCCACTCCTGGCTCGGGGTTCTGTTTTACCTGTTCGGTGATGACGTACCACCAGCCGGCATCGTGCAGGGTGAGGTGAACGCGTCCGTCGTGATCCGTCGTACCGGTAACCAGGAACTTGTCTTTCTCTTCGGAATGAGCCAGCTCTTCGCTGAATTCGGCCGATGTGGCGGAAACCACCATGTCGCGTTGCGGTTCCCCCTCGAAGAGCACTTGCAGTGGCAACGTGTCGCCCGCCTTGAGGTTTGTCACGGTTGCAGCGGGCACGATCTCGAGCGCATGCCCGACTCGTAACACACCGGCATGCGGTGGTTCCCCCACTGCGGCGTAACTCTTGCCATATCGGAATGTATGCTTGCATTCCAAAACGGTGTACCCCTGATCCTCCAGATCCCTACGGTGTCCCCGGCGGTATCCGCGGGTTGTACTCGAACCCACGTGTTCTCGCCAGCCCGCCGCGCACCATATACCTGACTCCGGCATGGTGACCGGCGCTACCGCCGGAACTCCAAGAGGAACCAAACGGGTAACATCCTGCCTCTGACCCTGTGGAGAGATGAGCACCAGCTCGTCG
>SLHA01000063.1 GCA_007136405.1 Candidatus Latescibacterota bacterium | reverse complement strand
TCCGCCACCAGGCCCACATAGGACAGGTTGTCGAAATCCGGCCATTCCACGGTCCAGCCATCGGTGCCGTCCGTACCTGTGCCGCGTTGCCATTCCGCGCCTCCTTCGGCGATGGAGATACGGCGCGGCGAACAGTGCTCCAGCAGATAACCGATCAGGCTGCGGATGACCCGAAGGTCGGTAACCTGTCCGGGATGGGGCACGTCTTCGTACCAGTAAGAACACTTGTGGCTGGGACTGGTGACGATGTTGGGTTTGAGTACGACCCAGTCTCCCGCCTGGACGATGCGCCGCAGCGAGCGGCTGGAGGTATCCAATTCCAGCGCACGGCGCACCACCGCATCCACCTGGGCCGTGCTCAGGCGGGCGTCCAGCGCCGCACTCATGTCGCCGAGTTCCGCATCCGCGGAAGTAGCAATACTGACCACAGTCGACTTTTCTTGCATGTTTCCTGTCTCATGCTCCGGAAGAACCGGCGGATCCGGCGCCGGTGGCGGTCTGCGTCAACACCTCCGCCAGACGACGACCTACCAGCACGTCTTCACCTTCTTCCATCATGTATGGGTTGATCGTCACGGCATCCGGACCACCGGACACCTCGATGCGCGGTTCACCCGCGGACAACCGTTCCCTGACCTTGGCCGCGTCGATGCCGACCGTGCCGGCATCCCAGCTGACCACCAGGGTGGGCGTGACATTGGAGCGCCCCGGCAACCGCACCGCCGTCTTCATGGAAGCAATACCGTTGACGGCGCCGGCGATCACTTCCAGGCGTCGCTCCCATTCGCGCCATTCGGCCTGGTGATCGCGCTCCATCCATTGCTCGACCGCCGCCAGCAGGCCCATGATCTCTTCCTTGCCCACCTTCATGGGACGACCGATGGACCCGTGCGGACAACCGTTGGCAAAGGCGGCCTGGAGCAACTCCTTGCGACCCAGCACCAGTCCCGAAGCCTGAGGTCCGCGCAGGCATTTGCCACCGCTGTAGGCCACGGCATCGGCTCCCTGTGCCAGATACCAGTTGGGCACATCAGGACGTTCCGCCGCCGCATCCACCAGGGAGGGCACTCCGTGTGCGTGTCCCGTCTCCACCATCTGTCGGACCGGGATCTGGCCGCGGTCGGAGGCGTCGCCGAACAGAAACAGCATGGCCGTCCGGTCGCTGAATGCCGCCTCCAGTTCCGCCTGGGTGGCAACCTCGACGAACCGTACCCCCACTGCGGTGACAGCCCGGTCATATCCTACGCGGTGCGCGCTCTGAACGATCACCTCGTCCTTCATGCCCGTGGTATCCGGCAGACGGGCCACTTTCTCCGGATCCGAACCGGCCACGCAGGCCGCGGTAACCTGGGTGAGGGCAGCGGCACAGCCATTGGTAACCAACCCCCATTCGCACTGCATGACGGAGGCGATGCGGGCACCGGCGGCTTCCATGAGCTCCCTGATGGCGACGTAGCGTTGAGACGCCTCTACCATGGCCTGGCGAACTTCCGGCAGAATCAAGGAACCGCTCAGCGTGGTCACCGTGCCGACACAGTTGATCAACGGACGAACGCCGAGAGACTCGTAGCAGGCGGACCGGGATGAATGACGCATCGTTCAGGCTCCTGTGGTTTGTCTGGTGCACCGGCACAGACCCGCATCAGGGCGGCCCTGTCCGGGGCAACGGACCGCTATCCAGCATGGCGCTTGCCACGGGGCGATCTTGACGACAGTTGGCGCATCTACCTGGCAACAGCTGAAGACGGTACCCCGCCGGCGTTGAAGACGGTACCCGGCCGGCGGCTACGCTCCGGGCGAGTACTCCGGCACGGGTTCACGGTGTACCTGGCGTTCGGCCTGCTGTTGCAGTCTGGCGATCTCTGCCTCCACGCCGGTGACGCCGGCCCGGTCCTCGTGAACTTCCAGATCCAGGTGCGTGGTATACACACCACCCGGCTCCATCCGCAGCAGCCGCCCTTTGTCGCGCTCGAACGACTTGGCATTGGGATAGTCCGTGGCCGGTTCCAGGCCGGTGACATAGCCGTCGCTGATGGCGGCGGTATTCTTCCACTGGGCAAAAGCCGGCAGCTCGTTCAGGTTGAACCGCAGCGCCACGCCACGGTCGCCCGCAGCATTGCGCAACATGGCGACCGTCCGGCCTGCGTCATCTCCCAACAGCCGGTACCAATAAGCCTGTTCCACATAGCCGGGCGTCGGGTCCAGATAGGTGTCGCAGGTGTCGATACCTTCCACCGCCCGCGCATCCCGCGGTGCCACCAGGCGGGCTGCGGTGACCAGCCGCGCGCCGGCCTCCAGAAAGGGACGGCCGAAGTTACAGTGGTACAGCAACTCCATTTCAGCGGCCACACCGCGCAGATTGGTCACCTGGTCGGTGATATGCAGTCGATTGGCACCCAGCGGCGTCGACACCCGCGCCACCAGCCGGAAACCGGGGTAGAAGAGGCCGGTTTCGTACACGGTACCTGTCACGACCAGTTCGGGCGGATCTCCATCCTGGATGGCCACCTCCACCTGCGACGCCGGTAGATTGGCGATCCGGCCGTGGAGGGTCAGGTCCACCTGGGTAGGCACTCCCATGTTGTTCGGTACCACGTCCGGCCCGGGTGCTCCCATCGAATCCAGCCCGCAGCGCACGATGGCCTCGTCGAAACCGGTGAGGAACCCCAGACCGCCACGATCCTGCAGGTCGACCAGACTGGGATGCACCGGACCGCGCACGGGGGAATCCCAACCGATGGACAGTCCCCGGTAGGTTCCCTTCCAGATACCCATGCCGCGCGTAGGCAAGACGATGAAGGAAAGCTCGCCGTTGTCGACTTCGATGAGATCGACTCCGTCGCTCATACCTCCGCGCAGGGTGCGCTTGGTCACCGACCAGTTACCCTCCATGCCACAGGTGGCCGCATCGAGATGAAAATCCTCCACCCAGAGACGCGCCGCCGCATCCATCAGGATCCATTGCCGTGGTACCGCCATGATAGCATCCTCCTGTAGAAATACCGGAGCATAAAGATAGTGGCCGAAGTCTTCCAAGGGAATCGTACGACATGTCACGCCAGGCGGCATTGCGGCCATACCCTCCGTACTGCATCATGTACGGGGCTGCTAACCACGGGTCGAGGTTGCTTGCACCCGAACCCATTGCTTGCGCAACTTCAGCAGGAGATTCAAGATGAGCGGATTTCCCCGCACCGACGTGGGCGGTGTGTCGCTGCCCCGGCTGCTGGTGGGTACCAACTGGTTCCTGGGCTATTCCCATACCAGCCGCGCCCAGGACCAATTCATCAAGTCCTACCAGACCGCCGGTAATATCACCGATATCCTGTCCGTGTTCGCCGAGGCAGGAATCGACGCCGTCATGGGACCCCACATGCAGAGTCCCGTGAAGGAAGCCCTGGACGCAGTGGAGCAGCGCACCGGCCGGCCGTTCATCCGCATCATCACGCCGCACTTCAACATCCGGCCGGGCGGACCGCCGGAGATGGAACCGGAACGGGTGATCGCCGCCTGCAAGGAGCAACACGGAACGTTCTGCATGCCGCATCAGGCGATCACGGACGCCCTGATCGACCGGCGCGACCGCACCATCCGCGACCTGGACCGGTACACGCAGCTCATCCGGAAATACGACATGATCCCGGGCCTGTCCACCCACATGCCGGAAGCCGTGGTGTACGCGGACGAACAGGATGCGGATGTCGAAACCTACATCCAACTCTATAACGCCGCCGGTTTCCTCATGCAAGTGGAGGCGGACTGGATCATGCGCATCATCGCCAACGCCCGTAAACCGGTCATGACCATCAAGCCCCTGGCCGCCGGTCGCCTGTTGCCGGTGGTGGGGCTGGCCTTCGTCTGGAACACCATCCGGGAACAGGATATGGTCACCATCGGCACCACCTCGCCGGACGAGGCCCGGGAGATCGTGGATATCTCCCGCGAACTGCTGCAGCGCCGTCTACCGGACTACGAGCTCCAGGCTACGCGCAGCAAGCAGTCGCTGCGGCGATAGGGGCCATACGCCCACTGCAGCATCCATGTATAGCATAAGCGGCCGGCAGCCTGGCTGGCTATCCGCTCCGTGAGGGAGACAACTGTCGTGAACATCAACGCAGCTACCGGCCTGCTGATGGGCGGTGCCGGCGGCGTCTACCTGCTGGCCGAACCCGGCCCAATGACCATCGAGCTGGAAAAACGGGATCTCCACTACAATGGCCGGCATACCGAATTGCGGATCATCCTGGCGGGGCCCGACCGCCGCATCGTCCAGGAGGCCACCATACCCTGTGACGGCCAGCCGGCCGGAAGCGGCATCGGTCCGCCGCAACGAGTTCGGCTCAGCACCATGGTGCCGGCGACCGGCGTTTACGCCCTCAACGTCACCGTCTCCCAGGACCGGTATGGAGAGGACTGCGTCTGGGGTTTCCGGACCAGCTGTCCACGGTATCTGATCGAGACCTCGCGCGGACATCGTGACGCGCGCCACGAGGAACCCATCGTGCTGGCCGGCGGGCCGCAGACTGCCGACATCTGTTTCGTGCCGCGCCCAGCCGCGTTCACCGTGGAAGTCCGGAACCTGCCGGCGGGATCCGCTCCACTGCTGGTGTACAACCCTGCGGGAGCTCTGATCGCCTCCCTGCCCGTGTCTCCTGATGGTCGTGCCACCGGCACGATCGAAGCGGATCGTGAACGGGGAAGCTCGCCCTGGCGCCTCCACCTGCCCCGGGCCCGGGGCACCATCCACATCGATGGCCTGACGCGCTGGGACACCTGCGATCCTCATGCCAATCTGTCGCTGTGGACGGATCGTCTGGAGACGTTCTTTCCGTTCCAGTCTTATCGCTGGTTGTTGACGCCTTACCATCGAAGGCTCCACACCGCGCCCGCGACCTCGGCCACCACACCCCTGCGGCTGCACAACAACGGCGCCGATAAAACCACGCTGGACCTGGCCGTGGAATACCCCGGTGATCCTTTTCCCGTTTCCCTGTCAGCGACAACCGTGACCCTGGAACCCGGTGAGGCCCGC
>SLHA01000043.1 GCA_007136405.1 Candidatus Latescibacterota bacterium | reverse complement strand
CGATCGCGGGGATATATCGCAACGCATCGTCGCCCACGGACGGCTGCAACCGGTGCAGATGATCACCGTTGGCAGCCAGGTCTCGGGCATGGTGCAGGAGATCGATGTCGACTTTAACAGCCTGGTGCGTCAGGGGCAGGTGATCGCACGGCTGGATCCGTCCACC
The DNA here is from genome assembly GCA_007136405.1 of Candidatus Latescibacterota bacterium. GTDB lineage: Bacteria > Latescibacterota > UBA2968 > UBA8231 > UBA8231 > SLHA01. The sequence goes on along the minus strand of SLHA01000043.1, from coordinate 17,553 downwards.
TTTGAAGCCGAGGTGCGCTCAGCCGAGGCTCAATACGAGGCGGCGGTGGCCGGTTTGGATCTCGCCCGGCTGCAATGGGACCGCGTTCAGACGTTGCGGGAAAACCGGGTTGTGCCGCTGGCTGATGTCGACCAGGCCCGGGCCAACCTGCGCCAGGCGGAAGCGCAGTTGCAGGTAAGAGGCCATGCGCTGGATAGAGCCCAGCGCGAACTGGACCGCTGTATCATCCGCTCGCCGACCGACGGCATCGTCATCGCCCGGAATATCGATGTGGGCCAGACGGTAGCCGCCAGCCTGACCTCGCCCAATCTTTTTACCATCGCCGCGGATCTGAGCCGCATGCAGATCCACGCCAATGTCTCGGAAGCGGATATCGGCAGCGTGCGCGAAGGCATGCCGGTGCGCTTCCTGGTGGACGCGCACCGCGAGCACACCTTTCACGGCGAACTGATCCAGGTCCGCAATGCGCCCCGCATGGAAAGCAACGTGGTGCATTACGAAACCATCATCGCGGTAGACAATGAGGAGCGGCTGTTGAAGCCGGGCATGACAGCCGAAGTGTCGATCATCACGGACGAGGTCACGGATGCCGTGCGCGTGCGTAACGCCGCCCTGCGGGCCCGGCTGCCCGATGAGCTGCGTCCGCCGGATCCCGAACCGGTGGACGGTGCCGGGGGGCGGGTGGTCGTCATGCAGGACGGCCAGTTGACCTCCAGGGCCGTCCGCACCGGTCTGACCGATGGGTTCCACACCCAGATCGTCAGCGGTCTGGATCCCGGCGAGACGCTGGTGATCGGGCTGCTGCCGCGCACGGACAACGATAGCGGCGGGCGCAGCCTGCTGCGGGGCACGCAGGCACAGTTCTGATGGCGACCGTCAACCAGGACCCGGCGTCTGGCGCCACTGGCCGGATCATGATTCAGCTGGACGGACTCCGTCGGGTCTACCGCATGGAATCCCTGGCCGTGGAGGCCCTGCGCGGCATCGACCTGACGCTGGCGGAGGGCGAATTCGCGGCGATCATGGGAGCCAGCGGTTCGGGCAAATCGACGCTGATGAACATACTGGGTTGTCTGGATCGGCCCACGGCAGGACGCTACCTGCTCGATGGCCGGGATGTCTCCACTTTCTCGCGCGATCAACTCGCTCGCATTCGCAACCACGCCATCGGCTTCGTCTTTCAGGACTTCCACCTGTTGCCCCGCACTTCGGCATTGGAGAACGTGGAGCTGCCGCTGCTCTATTCCAGCGAACCGTTGAGCTGGAAGGAGATCCACGCCCGCGCCCGGGAGGCGCTTCGGGTGGTGGGGTTGGAGGACCGCATGGAACACAAGCCGGCCGAATTGTCCGGTGGCCAACAGCAACGCGTGGCGATTGCCCGCGCCCTGGTGACCCGCCCCCGCCTGTTGCTGGCGGACGAGCCGACGGGGAATCTGGACAGCCGCATCGGGCTGGAGATCATCGACATGATCCAGCGGTTGAATCGGGAGGGGTTGACCATCATCATGGTCACGCACGAACCGGACATCGCCCGCGCTGCCAGTCGCATCATCACCCTGCGGGATGGTCATGTCCGGCTGGACCGGAGCCTGGTTCCGCTCAGCGTCGAGGAACTGGCCGAGCGGTACAGGGAAGACGATATCGAGGTGGATTCTGGACAGGAGGGCTAGATGGAGGTGAGCTTATGAAATGGATGGCATTACCGGTCATCGCCCTGCGCGATCTACGGCGCCATCGTCTGCGCACCTTTCTGACTGCGCTGGGGTTGATCATCGGTATAAGCGCGGTGATCGTCATGGTGGGGCTGGGTCAGGGCGCCCGCGCCGAGGTCGAGGAGCAGGTCAACCGGTTGGGTCAGAACGTGGTGCTCGTCTTTCCCGGGTCGCGCGCTCTGGGGGGAGTCAGCATCGGCGGCGGCAGCGCCAACACCCTGACGGTGGAAGACGCGATGGCCATTCGCGACGAGATACCGGAGGTGGTGGCTGCCAGCCCCGAGGTACGGTCGCAGACGCAGGTCATCTATGGCCGGCGTAACTGGCACACGCGGGTCTACGGGCAATCGCCCGACTACCTGCAGATCAGGCGGTGGCCGCTGGAGAGTGGCCACATGTTCACCGAGGAGGACCTGGCCAACGTCGCCCTGGTTGGCGTGGTCGGCCAGACGATCGTGGAGGAGTTGTTCGAAGGCGCCGACCCCATCGGCGAAACCGTCCGCATCCGTGGGGTCCCCATCACCGTGATCGGCGTGCTGTCCCGCAAAGGGATGTCGCTGATGGGATCGGTGCAGGACGATATCGTCATCCTGCCCTACACCACCGCGTTTCGACGTATCTCGGGGCGCTCTCACGCCATGGTGATCAATGTGCAGGTGTACGACCAGCATGCCATGACCGAGGCCCAGGCCAAGATCACCGACCTGTTGCGCGAACGGCATCGCCTGGGACCGGCACAGGAAAACGATTTCACGGTGCAGACCCAGCAGGAAGTATTGCAGGCGGCCACCGAGACGTCGCGCGTCATGACTATCCTGCTGGCCTCCATTGCCGCTATTTCGCTGTTCGTGGGGGGGATCGGGATCATGAACGTCATGCTGGTGAGCGTCAGCGAGCGCACCCGCGAGATCGGTCTGCGGTTGTCGGTGGGCGCCCGCGGCCGCGATGTGATGGCGCAGTTTCTGGTCGAATCCGTGGTGCTCTGCGTGCTCGGCGGTATCGGCGGCAGTCTGGTCGGCATCGTCACGACGGAGTTGATCGCCCATTCGGCCGGCTGGCCCGCGTATTTCTCGCGGGAGGCCATGCTGGCCGCGGTCAGCGTCTCGGCCAGCGTCGGCATCTTCTTCGGGTTCTATCCTGCCTGGAAGGCCGCCAACCTGGATCCCATCGATGCCCTGCGGCGCGAATAGCCGCCCGTCTGTGCATTCACCAGGCCCACGCCCCAGCTTGTCGCACGCCCGGCTGTGGCGGCCCCGGGGATCGCGCGCGAGAAGGAGCGGCGGGCCTTTCCCCGAACGCACACCCTGCAATTTGACAAGAGGGCCTTCCCCGGACCACCCGGACACGGGGCAATGCTACCTGAATTCTCCATCATCGAGTACCGATATTACCTTGTATACATGAGCTGGGTTCTCATCCCTAGCGCCAAGGAGTAGATCCATATGCCCATCGACCGCCGTACGATGTTCGTCCTATTCATCGGGTTGGCTGCCGTGCCGGGTTACTGCCTGGCCGAAGGGCCTGGAACGGTCCCTTCGGCGCAGTTGTCCGAGCCCTACCAGGTAGGCCGGGCGCGGCCACCGTTGGTGGATGGGCGCGCGCTGGAGCCCATGACTCTGGATGCCGCCGTCGCCCATGCGCTTGAACACAACCTTGACATACGCCAGGATCGGCTGGAACCGCAGATCCGTCACTATGCGATGCTTGGCGCCCAGGCGGCCTTCAGGCCCACGGTGAGCACCACCCTGGGATACAACAATGCCACCTCATCCTCGACCAGCCAGCTGGATGGCGCCGCGCGGATAACGACCGAGCAGGGACGGGCCAACTTGTCCATCAGCCAGTTGCTGCCCTGGGCGGGCACGCGTGTGAGCGCCAGTTTCGACAACAGCCGCACCAGCACCAACAATGCCTTCGCCACTAGAAATCCTCTGTATGCCACCAGGCTCGATCTGAGTCTGACCCAGCCTCTGTTGGCCGGACGCCGCACCGACGCCCAGCGCAACGCCCTGCGCACGCAGGAACTGTTGGGACAGATCGCCGACATCGAACTGCGGGCGCAGGTGATACACCTGAGTGCCCAGGTACGGCAGTCGTACTGGAACCTGCGGGCCGCCATCGAGCAGATCGAAATCCAGCGGCGCAGTCTGGCCCAGGCCGAGCAGTTGCTGGAGAACAACCGTATCCAGGTACAGCAAGGGTTGATGGTCGAACTCGACCTGGCCTACGCCGAAGCCCAGGTTGCCGCCGCCCAGCAGGCCTTGTTGAACGCCGAGATCCAGTGGCGCAACCGCGAGCTGGCGTTCAAGCGCCTGCTGGTAGGCGGGATGAAGGATCCGCTGATGGCGAAGACGGTGGATCCGGTCGATCAGCCGCAGTTCGAGGATCCGGACGTGGATATCGCCGCGGCCATCGAACAAGCCTTGCAGGAGCGCCCCGAATTGCGGCAACTGCGGCGGCAGCAGCGTATCGCCGATGGCAACCTGCAGGTTCGCCGCGAAGACACCCGCCCGAACCTGAACCTGGCGGCCTCATATACGCTTTCCGGGGTGGGGGGTGATCTGTTCAGCCGGGCGGAATTGGGCGGTGATCCCCAACTGGTGGAGCCGGGCGGCTACCTGGATGGGCTTGGTTCCATCGCTGGCTTTGACACGCCGACGTTCAATCTCAGCCTCAACTTCTCCTATCCGCTGGGCACCAGTACGGCGGACGCGGCGCTGGCCCAGGCACGGTTGCAGGTGCGCCAGTCGGAGATGGAGTTGGAGAGCCGCCGGATGCGGATCGAGATGGAGGTGACGGAGGCCGGGCTGGCGGTGAGCAACCATTTTCTGCAGCTCGAGGCCGCACGCCGCAGTCGTGAGGCCGCGGAACGGGCTGCGGCAGCCGAAATGATGCGCCTGGAAGTGGGCGCCGCCACCAATTACCAGGTGGTGACCGCGCAGAACATTCTGACCTCCGCGCGCCTGTCGGAGTTGCGCGCCCTGCTCGGTTACATCGATGCCCGGGCGGAATTCCGGCGGGTGCAGGGGATCGGCTGGTAAGGTAGGGTGCTGCGTCACGCCCGCAGCTTTTTGCTTCGCCGCTTCAACCACCTCCGGCCTATCAGCTTTTCCACTTCGACCACGATCAGCACTCCGGCGCCGGCAGCCAGCAGCAAGGGCCATACACCCAGCCGGACGGGGGCCGTACCGAATAGCACATTCATCACGGGTATATAGGTAAAGGCCAACTGCAGAAGGACAAGGACGCCGATCAGCAGAAACGACATGGGATTGCTGAAGATGGCCTTACTCAGACTGGATTCGTACAGCTTCCTGCACGTGATGAAGTAGCAGGTGTGGGCGACTACCAGCATGTTGACGGCCACGGTTCGAGCCTGTGCCAGACCGTCTGCATCCATACCCGTGTCATAGTTCAGGTAAAAGGCCGTCAGCGTGAGCCCACCGCTCAGAAGCGAGACGAAGGCCACGCGCCACACGAATTCGCGATCCAGAATCGGTTCGTCCTGCTCCCGCGGTGGATGCTTCATGACCTGTCGTTCCATCGGCTCCACGGTGAAGGCGAGCGCGAGGGTCACCGCCGAGACCATGTTCACCCACAGGATCTGCACCGGACTGATGGGGAGTGTGAGTCCGAGCAGGATCGCCGCGATGATCACCGAGGCTTCCGCGCCATTGGCCGGCAGGAGAAAAAGGATGGTCTTTTTCAGATTGTCGTATATGGTGCGCCCTTCCTCGACGGCATGAACGATGGAGGCGAAGTTGTCGTCGGCCAGGACCATATCGGCTGCCTCTTTCGTCACCTCGGTCCCTTTGATGCCCATGGCGATGCCGATGTCGGCGCTTTTCAGCGCCGGGGCGTCATTGACGCCGTCTCCCGTCATGGCGCAAAGCGTCTTCTGTTCCCGCAGGGCCTTGACCAGGCGGAGCTTGTGTTCGGGATTGGTCCGGGCAAAGACACTATGCGTCTTGACTGTCTCTCTCAACTCAGCGTCATCCATCTCCGCGAGCCGGGTACCTTCCACGGGCTCTTGTTCCTCGCCGATGCCAAGTTGCCGGGCCACAGCTCCGGCGGTGATCACATGGTCTCCGGTAACCATGATCACCCGGATACCGGCGTCGTTGCATTCCTCGATAGCCTCCAGCACCTCCTGGCGGGGAGGGTCGATAATGCCCACCAGACCGAGAAAAACGAAGGCGTCTCCCAGAGTGTCGTGCTCTATGGCCTCCGTCTCTTCCGCCTCTTCGCGTAGGGCGCAGGCGATGATGCGCTCGCCTCGACCCGCGATCTCGTCCATCTGGTTTTTCCAGAAGTCGACATCGATACTCCTGGGCCCCGCATCGGTCAGTTGGCGATCACATCGATCCAGGACAGATTCAGGAGCGCCTTTGAGGTAGATGATCCGGCCGTCGTCGGTCTCGTTCAGGGTGGCCATGTACTTGTGTTCCGATTCGAACGGGATGCTGTCGATCCGGCGCGGCGAGAATTCCTCCAGACCGGCTTTGTAGGCCAGGGTCATGAGAGCCCCCTCGGTCGGCGTACCCTGGAGCTTCCACCCGCTCTCGTCATCCGGCGCTATGCTGGCATCGTTGCACGCCCGCGCACACTGGAGCAACGTACTCAGCACCGGATCGTCATCCAGCGCTACGGGATCACCATCTTTGTGGATCTTTCCCTCCGGCTCGTATCCGCTCCCTTCTGCCTGGTAGGTAGCGCTTTCGGTTACGACGGACTGCGCTGTCATCTCGTTGCGCGTCAGCGTTCCCGTCTTGTCGGAACAGATGACCTTCACGGACCCCAGGGTTTCCACCGACGGCAGCCGCCGGATGATGGCATTGCGCCGCGCCATGCGCTGAACGCCCAGGGCAAGGATTACGGTGAGGATTGCCGGCAGACCTTCCGGGATCGACGCCACCACGATGGCGATGGCCGTGAGAAACATCTCGTCGAGCTCGTATCCCTGGACCAGTATGCCAAACGCGAAAAAGACGCCAGCCATCAGCACGATCGCCACCGCGAGCGTTCGGCCGAAACGATCCATCGTGCGCAGCAGCGGAGTCTTCTCGTCTTCCACTTCGGACATCATGCGGTTGATGTGTCCGATCTGTGTGTCCTGGCCTGTCGCCACAACCACACCGCTGGCTTCTCCATAGTTCACCGTGGTGCCAGAGAAGGCCATGCTGCGCTGGTCCCCCAGGGAAGCATCGCTCGCAGTGGGCTCGACGCTCTTTCCCACTTCTTCGGATTCGCCGGTGAGGGCGGACTCTTCCACTCGCAGATTTTTTACACGGACCAGCCGGAGATCCGCCGGCACCTTGTCGCCCGACTTGAGCTGGACGAGGTCTCCGGGCACCAGATTCTCGGCACGAACAGTCTCGCGTGTCGAGTCGCGGATACATGTGGCTTCGTGAGAGAGCATCTTCTTGATGCTCTGCAGCGCCCTTTCGGCACGTCCTTCCTGGATGAAACTTACCACCACATTGATCAACACCACGCCGAGGATGACCGCGGCTTCGATCCATTCGTTGAGGAGGGCGGCCAGCACTGAGGCGGCCAGCAAGAGATAGATGAGGACACTGTGGAATTGGGCGAAGAATCGGGCCAGCGGTCCTCTCTTTTCTTCTTCGGGCAGTCGGTTAGGGCCATACTTCCGCAGCCGGTTATCTGCCTCCTGGGCCGAAAGTCCTTGTTCGGCATCCGTTTCCAGTTGCTTCACCACGGCATCGATATCAACGGCGTGCCATTGATTGGATTGATCTTCTGTGCTCATGCTTTGGTCTTTCTATGTAAATCTTTCGATGGTGGTTCGGGCCGGGGCGGGTGGGCTCGCCTCCACGGCTGCGTCCACGGCTCTGATGGAGTTCCCGGTCCCGCTGGTGGTCGACGATGGACTGGACTGGGGCGCCGATGGAGGGTGTATAGAAGATTCCTTTGCATATGTCAAGAGCCTGAGCAACCGGGCTCCACACTGCATATTCGTTCCCGGCAGCACCTTCTCCCTGGCTGGGAGCGGCGATACCTGAGTCGCGGATTTCCCGGTGCGTCTCGAGAAAGACGTCGTTCCCCTTGGCGACCGCTGGAAGATTGGGCCATAGCCATCGTGCGGCAGACCGTGACCGAAGGACACCGCGGGCTTCAGGGGTTTCCTGCAAGAAGGGCGGAGGTCAAAAGCCTGTCAGCCATCGAGTGTCGCATCCTGTGAACATCGACCGCGCCCGGCCAAGGACTACCGTGGAATACATGGCCGGCGATGACCGGCAATGACCGGCAATATGCTGACAATCCCCTACCGGGGAAGTGGTGGAGGGGTTGGAGGAGACCGCTAGAACCTGTTCACGATCACCCCATCATGGGCCATGATGAGCGTACCGTCATCCATCTCGAGCATCACGACGTAGATGTAGCTTTTTCCGGCCGCAGTCTCCGTGTCGGTGTAGGTCCCCTGTTCCTGGGCCACCCGGGCAAGCAGCAAGGGTTCCTCATCCTCCTGCTGGCGGAAAATGAGCAGCTTATGCGGGCCATCCATATTCAGCGGAGCCCATTCCAGCACGATACCGGCCTGGTCCTGGCGGCAGGACAACACCAGTTTTTTCCGGGGAGCAGGGCGTTCCAGGCTGACTTCGGTGCGCCGGTCAGACGGCCTGCCGCCCCGGTTCACGGCTTCGACCCCATAGCGGATATGGCCGTGAACCAGCCGTTCCCGGTCCACGAAGAAGTTGTCGACCCGCGTACCGGTGTTCAACTGTACCGGATCGGAGTCATCGACTGAACGGAAAATATTGTAGCCCGCTACCGCAGCATGGTCATCGGCAGGGGGCCAGAGGAGCATCGTATTTCCTTCGGCATCGACCACCCAGTCCACCTCGTGAGGCGGGCTGACGGACGCGTTGTGCAGCAGCAGAATCGTCACCGTGTCGCTGGGCGTGCTTTCCAGATAGCCGTCGCTGACGGAGACGACATAGTATTCCAGCATTTCCCTGCCGGGTCCTGCCGCCTGGTGGTCCAGGAAGTCGACAGTTTTCCCGGGAACGTAGAATGGCCCGCCAACCGGCAGGAAATCACCGCGACCATCGATGCGGCAATGGATCCGATACCCGAAAATGTTGTCGCCTACCCGCCGCCAGGTCAGTCTGATATCCTCGCCATCCACCTCCCAGGCGACATCCAGCGGCGCATAGGGCTTTTCGGCATACGTCGTAAAGCCGTGCACGCGCACACTGGGGGGCTGGTACCCGAAGAAATCCTGGATCACGATGAAATAGAACCAGGGTTCGTTGGCGCGGGGCACCGGATCGATGTAGCTGTCGGCGCTGGCCGGCAGGCGGGTGACCCATTCATAGCCATCGTCGAAATTCCGGCTGCGAAACAGGGCCTGGGACACCACCGTGGCAGGATTGCTGAGTTTCCATCGAAGTTGTATGGCCTTCTGCTCGGCAACTCCAGAAGCGGTAAAGCGTACGATATGGGGCGGAGCGAGGTAGCCCATGTTGTGGGCATACAGGATATCGGAGCGTACCAACCGGCCGTCCGGGGTCGGCGCGGCAATGTAGTATTGATAGATACCCTGCTCTACCAGGGTGGTATCCGTAACCATGAAGGTGATGCTGTCGCCGACAAGGCCGACACCACGCCAGGGAATGATCCTCGCAAAGGCCTCACTGCCATGCTCGGCCCTGAAGACATCAAAGCCTGTGGAGTCGATCACCCCAACGGCTACCCAGCTGAGTTGCGGATAGTTTCCTTCGCTTTGGCTCCACAGCCCCTTGATCTCCTGCGCCTGTAACAGAGCCGGGAGCAATACGGTCAACAATATGATCTTTTTCATGTCATCCCTGCAGGGTCACTGACAGGTGGCAAAAGGCTCCAGGTCGACGAAAAATCCACCGCTGTATCCGGTTTCCATCTTGACGTTCAGCATGTTGGTGATGAACTCCAGCAGATGATCGAGCTGCAGTTTGTTCAGCACGTAACCGCAGGTTCCATCGTATCCCGGAGCTATGGAGAGCGATCCGCAGTTGGTCATCACGAACTGCCCGTTTTCATAGCCTCCTTGTACCACATACCACAAGCTGCCGTCCACCCAGGCCGTGCAGTCGGGACCGGTTTCGGGTATACCCCAGGTCTGAGAGCCAAACAGGTTGCAGTACCCATATCCGCCCAGCAGATAGGTGGGATCGGCGTTGAAATTCAGGTTGACGAAGAGTCCCAGACCGGCGGCGGCGGATACCTGGGTGAACCCTGCATTCAACCCACCGTTGACGATGACTTTTTCACCAATCACGTATATGCCCACCAGTCCCTGGTCGAAATCGGGGAGCTCATAGCGGAAATGAGCCCGTATATGCGCCAGGTCGCTTTCCTCCACGCGCTTGGAACTGCCCACCAGCAGGCCTCCTTTGAACCCGGGCATACCCGGGGTCGGGCCCAACCAGAAGTCCTGCAAATCGACCAGGATATAATATCCGTACTGGTTGAACCGGACCGTTCCCAGGCCCTCGACGATCTGCGCGTACCCCAGCGGTAACCCGTTCAAACTCATGCTGCCCACCAGACTGGCATCCGCAAAATTGTATGTCAGACTCATGCCACCCATGGAAGAGCCTTTTTCCGTATTGATGTTGCGGACGTTGATATCGTCGCTGGTTGCCTGTATGCCGCCCTTCACCTCAAACGCCAACCGGTTGGGAGGACCCGCCTGGGTGTCCAGCCCCTCGATGGCCGTCGTCCTGCCGGTATAGCGCAGATAGTCCCATGCTGTACCCACGACGTTGGCCCGCCCGTTTTCCACCAGAATCTTGTTGGCGCCGACGGCCATTTCCTGCAGGCGGTCTCCATGATAACCTGCCGTATCGACCGTGATGAGGTCGATAGCGCACGTGCTCTTTGTTTTGGTGAGGAACCCCCTCAACGTAAACGGAACCCCTTCGGTGTCTTCCGGTGCAGGACTGATCTTGACATCCCCGTACGCGGTGAACTTACCCGGAGTGACGCTTTGACGGTTCAGATCGAGGCCCAGCTGCACGTTTCCGCGGCAGTATACCGTATCCTGCAAGGCTTCAACCTGGGGAACGAGCTGGTTCGTCTGCCAGGGAAGAGAACCTCGGGTACGTGTGTAGGTCACCACGGCGGTAGGGGGGGTATATCCCGGAATGCCGATCTCCGGCCTGCCGCTGAGGGCGAAGAACTGCGGGCCGGTCATGAGCTGATCGACATACATATCGATGATGTCGTAGAATCTGAAGCTCTGCCTTATGGTCAGCACATCCCGGTTGTCGCTGAGCATGCCGATCGATTCGAACGTCAGCACCGAAGGGTGGGTGTGTTTCAGGTTTCTCACCCTGCCGGCGGGCTGGTCGGTACTGCCCACCAGGCTGATACGATAGTGCCCCACTCCGGCATCGTAGTTGAACACGGGCTGCAGCGTGCCCGCAAGCTCGACGGGGGCAATGCCGCCCAGGGTGAGGCCGCCTTCCAGATCGAGCTGCCCTTCCACCAGTGAGCTGGGCCTGATCTTCATGTTCTTCACCCTGGCATCGATCCCCTGGCCGGTGACGATGAGGACTTCCGGCAGCACGATGGCCTCTTCGTTGATGTCGAAACGCCAGGGTTTCTGGCTGTATACTTTCCACTTTTCCAGGTCGAAACTGAGATGTCCGCCAGGCCTTTCCTGAAAGCCGATGCCCGCATCGTCGATCACCAGATCGCCAGCTCTGATTTTCAGGTCAAGGCCGTCAGTTTTACCGCCGCCCGGGATATGCGTGTGCAGGATGGTGCCCAGTTTGATCACACTCTGCTGCAGATACGAATGGTCTAGTTCGGCGCTGGCCCTGAAATTGAAAACCCGGTAATTTTTCACGGGTACCGGCTTCAGCTTGTTGTCGAGGCTGAATATCGCATACCGGGGCGCCAGCAGAGCATGCGTCTGACTGGAAAACACCGTGGCTTTGCCCGAAAGCGTGTCGGTTCCAGCATAGAGTTCGCCGCTGAACTGGTGGGCGGTTGCAAAACTGCCCAGGTTCAGCTTGACCTGGCCCTGTATCCTCCCGCCCCCCAGCCCGAAGGTTGTTTTCTCCAGTTCGATCTTCTTCCTGGTAAATCCCTGTAATGGGAAATAGCTGTATGCGGTGCCGGGCTGGGAGTAGTTGTACAAATGCCCGGTGTAGTGCTGGGCGACGACAAGAGGGATCTCCAGCGCCTCGGTAACGATCTGTTCCGCCACCGGTTCCGGTCGGTTGCTGGCGGATCTGACGACGCGCAGGTTCTTGAAAGGTATTTTCAGATCATGCTGTAGCAGCGAGAAAGCGCCGGCCACAGGCGGATTGACGAAATAGCCGCTCATGAGAATGGCAGGATGCGTGGCGCCAGGCGGGATTTTTTCAACCAGAGCGGTTGTAACGATGGGAAATCCCCAGATCTTTTCCAGGTTCCACCCATCGAGGCGTTCGATCACGAAATTCTGCAACGGCGCTATGAGCTGCCCCGGAGGGGGGAAGTGGATGGTCTTCACCGTGCCCACATAGCTGGGGTTGCTTCCCTCCCTGATGACCTGCACCACGAGCTGGTTCAGATCGTGGGGAATATCCGGCAACTGGTAAAAACCCTGTGCATTGGTCGAGGCCTGGATATACAGAGGCATACCATCGGTACTCAGTAATTCGGCAAACACCAGGGCGCCTTCGACCGGCTCGTTGCTTTGCTTCTCAGTGACATACCCCCTCATGCTCTGGGCGGCCTTTACCACAAAGCTGAAATGCTTCCAGTCCGCAGAAACCGGCACGTCGATCGGCTGCTGCAAAGGTGCATAGCCCGATGGCGGGCTGATTTTCAGGACGAACTGATCGGCAGCGGCCGCGAACTTCAACCATGCCGTTCCCTGCGCGTCGGTAACCGCCTGGTTTCCGCCGATATCGACTTGGGCCCCGGGGATGACCTTGCCTTGTTCATCTTTGACCGTAACCGCCGGGCGGTGCAGCCGCTGGTAGACCACCACCTTGACCGGACTTCCCGGCGGCACCAGCGTCTCGTCGCGGCTGAAATATTGGCTGGACAATGGCACGACATGGAGAGTGACCGTGCCACCGGGAACCGCGGGCACTGCGAACTCCTCGCGCCTGATCGATTGTGTCAGGTTATTCGGATCATACGCGACAATCCTGCTTTTGGTTTTGTAGTAGGGAGAATGGGCCGATTTGACATAGGCCGTCACCGGTTTTCCCAACTCATCCTCCACGTATCCGGGCATCATCCACACGGGTTCGAGGTTGATATCCTTCAGGTCTTTCAACTCCCCCCAAAGCAGGGAATAGGGCAACTGTCCGTGCGGGGCCAGGCCGATGGGTGGATGGATCTGCGGCGCGTAGGAATGCCGTTGGACATACACCCGCCGGTATATCGGTTTCCCTGAACTGCGTGCCGGCAGATGAGCAAAACGAAAGAACCCCGACTCGTTGGTATACGTGTACTGTTCCCGGTGGGAGTAGCAATTGCTCAAAAAGGCCGAGAAGTCGCTCAGCCGCGTATCGGTGGATTGGTTCAACAGATATACCGGCACATTCGCCATACCGACGTTTTCCAGTTCCGAAGCGGCCATCACCCGCCCCTTGATCTCCGGAGGCAACGGCTTCATCGCATAGGTGATGGCCAACTCCGCCGGCCCCGGATACTGGTGATTGTAGGTCACCCAACCCGTGAAAGCCTGGAACGCGGTGGTATGCGCATTCACCGGGAGTTCGTCGAAGATGTCCTGGTAATTGTACAGGGTATTGTCGTAAGCCGTCTCGACGACGTCGAAATTGCGGGTGGAGAGGTCAATGAGGTACTGCGGATCGATATATCCATGCCGCACCAGGTTCTCGATTCGTACTTTTCCATTCACCCGGGTGGTGTCGACGCCGACCTCCCTGAACTCGCCTTTGCTCGAATAGACTTTCGTATTTAGTCGATGGCCTTCGTAAGCGAGGATCAGCGGCACTTCGTGTTTGATTCTGTCGTAGTCCCGCAGAACACTGACTCGAACACCTTTCAAGGGCTTGTCCGGACCATTGATCTGAAATTCGGTATGATCGGATTTGACCTCTACCGTGAGGTTGTAGGTTTTGAGTTTGGCCACCTGAGGCGGTATCTGCAGTTTGTCGCCGGGCATGGCGAAAATATCCACATCCGGACTGCAGAGCTTCTGGTTTTCAACCTCGATTTTGAGACAGAGATATCCCAGTTTGCTCTCGGCGATGACGGAGCCACTCATGCTTCTCACTTGCTGGCCACCCACCGACATGACCTGGTCCGGTAGCTGCTGCACGGCGCTGGTGACATGCAGCGGATCCACTCCGGGGAAAATGACCGAATTGAGGCGATCATTCAGAGGATTGGGGTCGGTTGTGGCAGGAGGAGCATGCTGAATACTCTGGGTCAGCACCGGACCGGTCCAGAAGGGCAGGGAAACGCTGAAGGTGTAGTTTCCATGGGCATCGGTCGTCGTTTCAGCCAGGGTGACATTCGCATAGTTGTTGGCGTCGCCACGGAATTTTCCATTCAGATCAAGACCTTTGGTCACCGGATTCAGTTCGCCAAATTCAGGTGGAACGCTGCCGAACAAAGCGGGTATCCCGATAAAACCGATTCTCGCCACGAGTTTGATCCGCATATGGGGCAACGGCCTGATGTGCACCATGTTTTCGGTGTTTTCAAGGACGAACTTGCGGGCGTTCATCGGCGCCAGCAGGGGCCACCCCAGGGTAAAGAGGTCCGGGTGTATGGCCATTTCCTCAGGATCGGGGGTCGGATTTCCGCTGGACATCCGGTGGTGGTTGATGTTGCCTCCAAGCTGCACTCCCAGATGGGACAGTGCGCCATAATCGATCGAAAAATCCTGATATGGCCGGCTCCGCCTGGCAGGTGCTCCTTCTTCAGAGGGCGACGAGATGGCCACAGGGATGACGCCCGGCGGTATGGGCAGAGTGCTCAGATCCATGAGGTCGTACGGATCGGTTGGAAATTTGACCCACAGCCTGCCGCTGATCTCGGTGGTCGGCGCCAGTTCGAAACCGGGCGGCAACGTTCCTCCACTGGCCGCAACTCCTGGAAGCGCTGTGCCGCGGTCAGGGACCATGTCCGCGACAGGCGAGGGTTCAAGGGGCGTTCCGTAGGAGAAACTGCAGACCTCGCTCTGCCCGCGGTTGCGAAACACCCGTTGCCCCAGAGGATCGACAGCCGTAACTCGGAATGCATAGCTTTTCCCTTGCACCAGGGCGGGCTCGGCTGGACCCAGAACCAGTACAGGGCCGGTGGTCACGCGCTCAAAGAAAAGCGGATGAGCGGCCGACTGCAGGGCATCGTTGGGATCGTGGCCAGCAGGCGTGATCTCGACCATCTCGAATCGGTATTGGATACGGGCCGGAGCGCCGGCCGGCATGGTCCAGGAAAACACCATATTCTGGGGTACAAGCGGAGTAACCGGCCCGCGGCAAAGCGGTTGGGTGATGACCGGCGGTTCCAGATTGCTGACCGTAAAGGGCGCCGAGCAGCCCAGGGGCGCTCCAGCGGATACCTCCTGGCCGGTATCATACGCATACGCCTGCAGGCAAATGACATAATCATCCTCTGGCAGACCGTTGCCATAGATGATCTCCCTCTCGGTAATGCCCTCATACACCAGCTGGTTGACGCTGAACACCTCCTGGAGGTTGTCGAGGTTGAGCATGAACGGTGTTCCCGGTTGCAGCGTGATCGGATAGGCCGGTCTGTATCCGGGTCTGGTGTAGATCCGTATACCGCTGGAACCAGCGATTTCTCCTCTCAGATACACTCGCAGGCCAACGTCATCCAAGGCGAGATGCTGCAGCGTCACCAGCACCTTGTGGGGATTGCTGGTATAATCGCTGATCTTGGTGGAATAAGGTGGAGTTACGGTCACCTGGACGCGCACGGGAGCATGTTGTGCTTCGGCAACCGCGTGCGCCATGATCAGCAGCAGGATGATGATCTTCATAAGGCATATCCCCGGGACGATCGCCCCGACCCTGTTGTTTGAGCCTCCGTGCTGGTTCTACGCTGTCCGCCCCATACCGGGTGCATCGTCGAAGCATTCGGCCATCCGGCCTGCGCGCACACGGATTTCGAGCTGACGCAGGACGACTGTCAGGCGCCCCGCACCGCTGCCGCCGCACCGGTCAGGCCTGTCAGCGGCATGCGTACGCGTGCATCACGACGCCTGTCACCTCCATAAAACGGCGCCTGTCAACCCCATGAATAGGCATATCCGAGATCTCCCTTTATTTCGTTGAAACCGGAGTTCTCCATACCTGCAGGATAGACCGATCGGATGAAATTCAGGTTGAAGCGCACGGTGTGTTGGCGCGACAGCTGGTACCCTGTATTGAAGGAGGAATTAATCGTCCAGCCTTTGCCTTCGGGCTGCGCCTGGCGCAGGACCGTGTTGTGCAGTCCTGCCTGGACGGTTCCCTGACGCAGGCTTTGGGAAACGCCCACGGTCAGACCTGAGCTCTTGTAGGTAGCCAGAGAATTTTCCAGCCGGTTGTGACTGAGGCCGAATAAAGCGGTGGCTCGATACTGCAAGGCCGTGAGACTGTAATTCAGATTGAGTACGGTCGCCTGGTTCTCGTTGAACACACAGGTGAACGCATTTCTGTCGTCCAGCGTCATCCTGCTGAAAACCCCGACGATCACGTGGTGAAAATCCGTACCCGCCAACACTAACCGCGGCGAAACGTTAACATTGCGCGTAGTCTGGTAGACCTTGAGTGAATCGATGAGCGGCAGGCGCCCGGCTCGCTGGTTGCTGCCGTAGTTGCTCACACTCGCGTCAAGCCCCCAAACCGGAGTCGGGTTGTACGATGCCTGGATCGAAGATATGGTGCGCCGTGAGGTTGCCCGTTTGGTGTTGCGCAGGTTGTCGCGTTGCCATCCCAGGCTGCCCCGGAGGTTCAGGGTACGGTTGAACAGGGAAAAAGCGGGCGAAACGGTGAAATTCTCGACATCATTGTTGATGAAATAAGCTCCCATGGAACGGTATCCCGGGTCGATGCGGCGGTATTCGATCCGGCTGGAAATACCCCGTCCCTGGTAGATGAGTGCCCCGCGGATGGCCGTCAACAGTTCAGAGGAATGGTTGATCGCGACGATGCGGTCTGCCGTCCGGAGCAGAATATCATCTTCGGACAGGCTGAATCCGACGGCTCCTGTGTCCGTGGTATAAATACTGGCGGCCAGCTCGCTTTCCAGGGCAACGGTCTCGGAAAGACGGATACGGGAGTTCATCGCGGCTACCGCGTTTTCCGCCGCGGGGACATCATCGTTGGTACGGGGCTGTCGGACGCTGGTGCTGTCCTCGCCGATGCTCAGAAAGATGACATCGACAAACGTGTTGTCGGATCCCATTCCCAGCCGGACGCCATATCCCTGGCGAGTGAGCGTCGGGGGGATTTTCGGTGCTGTCTCACGGCCGGTGGTGCTTTTACTGAACCTGCCGTACACCAGACCCAGGCGCAGTTTTCCGGGGTTCAGTTCCAGGCCACCGCCCAGAAAGGTATGCCCTGCCAGGGTGAAATGGCTGAAATGGACCTGCCGGTACCCCACATGCGCGGTAGCCCATCGGTACGAAGGGCTCAACCCGATTTGGTTGAAAGACTGCGAGTACTGTGCTCCGCAGCTGCTTAAACGCAATGAAAAGGGGACGGAAACCCCGAAGACCGAAGCCGTCGCATGGGCGGACCAGAGCATGGTTACAGGGCGCATACGGTCCGCCATCCCGGATGCATGATAGCCGATCGCGTTGGCGGTCATGCTGCCCCTGATCGAAACAGGGGGGTGGCGGGCCATGTCT
>SLHA01000123.1 GCA_007136405.1 Candidatus Latescibacterota bacterium | reverse complement strand
GGCCGAGTGCTTTGCGGCAGACACGGCCAGTGCGTACATCGCGGCCACGGGCAACGAGCCGGCGGTCTACGTCTGCCGGGCCACGGCGGGCGCCCTGGTGGAGCCGGTCTGAAACGCAGCGTCCGCCGGCCACCTGTGAATCGCGTGCAGGAATCGTGTATCGCACCGGCCACCTGGTGCCTCGCGCAGGGACCGTATACCCCGATATCGCGCCGACCACCTGGTGAATCGCGTGCAGGAACCGTGTGTCGCACCGGCCACCTGGTGCCTCGCGCAGGAGCCTTGTAACGCCTGATAGGACAGTCGGGCGGCTGTGGGGCGGCACTGAAGGAAGTCCAGGTGCACGGAAGCAGTCGGGCGCCGCTTCCCGCCGCCATCCTGTTGACCCCTGCCGCCGGCGCCTGGATCCGGATGGATGCAGGTTGACCGGGCATACCGCTCTGATGATCGATCCGTACGAAAAGGAACTGGTTCCATACCTGGAGCAGTTCGTCCGTCACCGGCGCCGGCAGCGCATGGAAGAGGTACTGGCCAACCGGACGCGCCGGGTGACGATCATGCTCGAGGACGTGTATCAACCGCACAACGCCAGCGCCGTGCTGCGTACCTGCGAGTGTCTGGGCGTCCAGGATGTGCACGTGGTGGAGGCGAACAACTCCTACCACATCAACCGCGACGTGTCACTCGGCGCGGGCCAGTGGCTCACCGTGCGGCGCTACCCGGATACGCTGCAATGCGTCACATCACTGCGTGCGGCGGGTTACCGTCTGGTGGCGGCAACGCCGCATCGGGCGGACTGCGACCTGGACCAGCTGCCGTGCACGCCGCCGGTGGCGGTGATGCTGGGCACCGAGGAGGCCGGCTTGAGTCCGTCGGCACTGGAGGTCGCCGACCTGCGGGTGCGGGTGCCCATCTACGGTTTCACCGAGAGTTACAATGTGTCTGTATGCGCGGCTCTCATGCTGGGCGATATCACGAAGAAGCTGCGACGAAGCGGCACGGCCGCGGTCTGGGGGCTGTCCGACAGCGAGCGTCACGCCTTGCGTCTGGCCTGGTACCGTGCTTCGCTGCGCGGCGTCGACCAGATCGAAGCGCGTTTCCGCAGGGAACGCCAGGCGGCATCTTCCGGGCCTTCCCCGCCGGTCGGTGGCCGGCAAGCGGGTTGAAGGGAGGCGGATGGTGCCCGTTGCGGTGCGCTGCCGGCGGCCGGCAAGGCCGGAATACTGTGGCGCCGGGATACACCGCGCCGCAGCCCTGGCCGCAGCCCGCCGCGCTACGGCGTTGACCGCCCTGTGGAACCGTGTGGCGAGGAAGCCCAGGATGGGCGGCGCCGCAGCCCTGGCCGCAGCCCGCCGGCGGCTGGCAAGGCCGGAATCCTGTCCTGCTGCGTTACCCTGTCCAGGAGACGAGGTATGCTGACGAAAATTGCCGGGATCGTGCTGCTGGGTGCGGGTGTGGTTCTGGGGCTCCATGTTCTGGGCGCCGCGCTCCGCAGTGCCGCTGGGATGATCGGGCTCGCCGTGGTCATCGGCCTGGTGGCGGCAGCGGTGTATATCGGTTGGCGGCTGTTGCAGTGCGCGTCCATGGTGGCCCGGGTGATCGGCGCCCTGGTGCTGACCGGGGCGGTGCTGGGCGCGATTCCGGCCATCCTGAGTCTGGTGGCCGGCGCTGTGTGGGCTGTCCTGTTGCTTGCCGGGCTGGGCGTCGTCGCGTTGCTGGTCTACCTGGGCTGGCGCCTGTTGCACCGTGACGCTGGTAGCGCGTTAGAGACGGAGGACACGAACGACGCCAGTCCCGTCTGAACGCGGTACTGTCCTCCGCATGGATGCTGCGGCGCCGGCCAGGCGCCGCAGCCCGCAGCCCTACTGGCCGTAATACGCGTCCCGCCCGTGTTTGCGGCGGAAATGCCGGTCCAGCAGGTAGTGCGGCACCGGCGCCAGCTGCGGGTTCAGGGCCAGCGAGTGGAGCGCCATGGCGGAGATCGTCTCCAGCACGGCGGCATGCTCAGCGGCGCTGGCGGCGCTGCGTCCCCAGGTGAAGGGGCCGTGACTGTGCACCAGGGCGCCGGGCGTCCCCAGCGCGTCCCGGCTGCCGTGGCATGCCGCGATCACCGCGCCCGTATTCCACTCGTATTCCGTGTCCACCTCTTCCCGGGTCAGCGGTCGCGTCACCGGGACCTCTCCATGGAAATAGTCCGCGTGGGTGGTGCCGTAGCACGGCACCGGGCGGCCGGCCTGGGCGAAGGCGGTGGCGCCGGGCGAATGCGTGTGCACGACGCCGCCGATTTCCGGAAAGGCCTGGTACAGGCGCACATGCGTGGGCGTGTCCGAAGACGGCTTGAGCCCGTTGCCGATGGTCTGTCCCTCCAGGTCCACCAGCACCATGTCCGCCGCGGTCAGGACCTCGTACGAGACCCCGCTGGGTTTGATGGCCAGCAGGCCACGATTCCGGTCCAGGGCGCTGGCGTTGCCCCAGGTCAACCGGACCAGGCCGAACCGGGGCAACATCATGTTGGCTTCGTAGGCTTCCTGTTTGAGCGCGTCTTCCATAACCGACCTCAGCAGTCGACCTCAGCAGTCGAACGGATTCTCGTGCGGGTACCGTTGACCCTCGGGCAAAGGGGTATAGATCTCGCCGATACCGAGCAGACGCATGGCATCCATGACGACGCCGCCACAATGGGTGAAAGCGCAGGCGGCATGGTGGTGGAAACGCCCGAGCAGGCAGTGCCGGTAGAACCGCCGGAAGCCCGGGATGTAGGCCGTGCCCGCGCACCCGAAGGTCTGCGGATCCAGGTCCAGGAACTCGCCCTGGCAGATGTAGGCACGCAAGCGGTCTCCGGCGCCGTGCACCTGCAGGACGGTGACCGGCGAGGCGGCAATGGCGCCCTCGATGGTGCCGCGGGTGATGTCCGGCTCCCCTTCCGGTTCCATCATGCGTTTCATGATCACCTGGTGCTGCATGGTCGGGGCGGTCAGCCGGCGCGGGTCCGTGTTGCCGCAGTGGAACAGGCCGACCAGGTCCTGAACCGGATACGGGCTCAGGTTGGGCGCCAGGTCCGCCGGGATGGAATGGTTGAGATCCAGCACGGTGACGCTGGCGTCCGCGGCGTACTGGCCGATCAGCTCCGCCACCAGCGAATAGGCGTCGTTCTCGCAGGCTATGGGAAAGCCCCGGGCCGCCATGCGGGCATTGATGAAGCAGGGCACGTGCTGCATGGCGAATTCCTGTTCGGACCAGCACTGAGTGGCGGCGCCGGACAGGCGGAGTTCGTCGCGGAAATGCGCCATGGCCTGTTCGTAGGCGGCCAGACGGATGGGGAAATCCCCTCCGGGTATGTTGCCGATGTCGGCGTTCATGCTGGCCACGGTGGCATCCAGGTCTGCCGCCGCCTTGCGCCGTTCGACTTCGTTCTGCAGGTCGAACAGGCCCAGTTCCTCGATTTCGACCCCCAGCGAGGCGAGGGCAGCGACGTTGTAGTTGCAGGTTTCGAAGTCCCGGGGGCGGGGACCGAACAGACCGATGGTGGCGTTGCGGATGCCCTTGACGGTGCGCATGACGGCGACGAAGCGGGCGATGGCGGCGGCGCCGGCGGCCGCATCCACCAGCGGATCCGCCGGCAGATGCACGCGGGCGCCCAGGTCGCGCTTGCTCACGGCCAGCGTGGCCGACAGCAGACCGCACAACGCGTCCCCCCGGTCCGTCCGCAGGCCGGCGGCGGCTTCCTCGGCGGCGGCGAGGAGCATGACCGGCGCGGGAAAGGAGCGCACGAACTGGGCGACCTCGATCTCCGGAGAGAAGTTGCCCAGAAAGAGCACCGCGGCATCACATCCGGATGCCTGCAACTGACGGGCTGCTTCCACCGCATGGTCCCGGGTTTCGATGATCCGGCAATCGCCTTGCGGCAGTTGGGGCTGAACACCTGCGGCCGTGCAAGCGTCCAGCAGGGCCCCGGTGCGCCGCTCGGACAGTTCGCGCGGGAAGCAGTTGCGTGAGGCTGAAACCAGACCGAGTTGCACGGGGGGCGAGTAAGTGCCAAGGGGCAGGTACATGGCGTCCTCCTGGAGCGCTAGAGAGACGGGGCTTCCTTGAGAGCGATCAGATCCTTCATGACCCGGGACAGATCCACGGCGGTATCCACCCCGCCGAAGGCATCGTGCAGCGTACGGTACAGGCCGTACAGTTTCTCATACACCGCCTGGGCCGCGGGCCGGGGCGTGTATTCCTCGGCGGCGATGGCGGTCATGGCCTGCTGGGCCGCGGCGAAATCCGCGTGCCCGCCGGACTCCGGCCCGGCGATCACCGCGGCAGCCATGGCCGCGCCCAGGGCACAGGTCTCGGCGCGGGCGGAAACCTGCATGGCGCAACCGGTCACGTCCGCGTAGATCTGCATGAGCAACGGGTTCTTTTCGGCGATGCCGCCGCAGCAGATCACCCGGTCTATGCTGACGCCGTACTCGCGCAGGCGGTCGATGATGGCGCGGGCTCCGTAGGCCGTGGCCTCGATCAGGGCCCGGTAGATCTCGGCCCGGGTGGTGTACAGCGTCTGCCCGAGCAGCAGTCCGGAGAGGGCGGGATCCACGAGGATGGTCCGGTTGCCGTTGTTCCAGTCCAGCGCCAGCAGTCCGGACTGCCCGGGCTGCAGTCGCTCCGCCGCGGTGGTGAGCTCAGCGTGCAGCGCCGCATCTCCGGCGCAGACGACTTCGACGAACCACCGGAAAATATCACCGACAGCCGACTGACCGGCTTCCAGGCCATAATGTTCCGGCAGGATGGAGCCCTCGACGATACCGCAGATTCCCGGAACGTCCGCCAGCTCCCGGCTCAGCGGCGAGACGGTGCAGTCACAGGTGGATGTGCCGATGATCTTGACCAGTACCCCCTCCGCCACACCCGAGCCGACGGCGCCGTAATGGGCGTCGAAAGCGCCCATGGCGATGGGCAGGCCTGCCGGCAGACCGAGCTTGCGGGCCCAGGGCTCGCACAACGAGCCGGCGGGCACGCTGGCATCATAGGCCCGGTCATACAGCCGCTCGCGCAGGTCCGCCAGGCGGCGATCCAGCAGGCGCAGAAAGTCCGCGTCCGGCAGGCCTTCCCAGGCATCGCTGTACATGGCCTTGTGACCGGCCGCGCAGACGCCGCGCCGGATGGCCGCCGGATCCTGCACGCCGGCCAGTACCGCCGGAATGAAGTCCGCCAGCTCCACCCAGCTGTGGGCCGCGGCGAAGACCTCCGGCGCCGTTTTCAGGCAGTGCCAGATTTTGGACCAGAACCACTCCGAGGAATACGTGCCGCCGATCCGGGCCAGGTACCGGGGGCGATGCTGTGCCGCCAGCGCCGTGATGCGGGCGGCCTCCGCCGCCGCGGTGTGGTCCTTCCAGAGCCAGGCCATGGCGGCCGGTTCGCGGGCCCAGCGTTCATGCAAGGCCAGCGGCACGTTGGCTGCATCGACCGGGAGTGGGGTGGAACCGGTGGTGTCCACGCCGATACCGATGACCCGGTCCGTACTGAAGCCTGTCTGCTGGTCGGCGGCGGCCAGGGCCGCCGTGACACTCTGCTCCAGTCCGGCCAGGTAGTCGGCCGGATGCTGCCGGGCCAGATGATGGTCCGACGGGTCCAGCACGACGCCCTGGTGGCCGGTGGGATAGTCGTATGTCGCCGTGGCGATCTCGCCGCCGTCGGCGCAGTCGACGATCAGGGTGCGCACGGAATTCGTACCGTAATCGATGCCGATGACATAGCTGGGCATGGCACACCTCGCGAAATGGACATGGGCTGCCGCAAGCGGTCCACAGCCGGACCGCTCACCCGGAACAACGAGGATCCGCAGGGTAAAAAGCATCTGCGGCGACTGCTGTCAAGCTGTTCACCGGGAAGCGGGGCGGCGCCGGCTGTTTGACAGCGCGGCCAACAGACCCTTGTTTTATGGTCTTCCAAATCCAGTCGATCAAGGACAGCAGGCCGGTGTGGCGGCAGGATCACCGCAAGGGTGGACCGCGGCTGCGGCCGGCGGCCGGCCGAATGCCCCGCCAGGGGTGCTTGTGGTCCGGGACCCTGCGCACCGCGCTACGCTGCCCGTTTGCGTCGCGTCGACAGGCACGCCATCGGAGCGATCCAGCAGCGATCTTAGGAGGACGAACGGTATGGAAGTAAACCTGGAGAACCTGATCGAGAAGGTCAGGACGGAAGCCGTCGACCAGGGCCGGCAACAGGCGGACAAGATCGTCGCCGATGCCAAGGCAGAAGCGGAAAAGATCGTCGCGGATGCCCAGGCGGAGTCGAAGAAGATCATCGATATCGGTCGCAGGGAGGCGGAGCAGTTGCAGGCCAATGCCCGGCAGGCTGTGCGCCAGGCGGCGCGGGATGCCGAACTGCTGCTCAAGGAACGGCTCAACGCACTGTTCGACCGGGTGTTCAAGCGCCAAATCGGCACCGCGCTGACCGTGGAGACGCTGAACGGCATCATCCGGCAACTGGTGACGGACTGGGCCGCCAGGGGACAGGTGGACATCGCGGTCAGTGAGGCGGACAAGGACGGCCTCCAGGAACTGCTGTTCGCCGGTCTCCAGGAGGAGCTGCAAGATGCGGTGACGCTGCGGGCCAGCAGTGCCGTCAGCAGCGGATTCCGCTTCGAGCTGAAGGGCGGCAGTGTATACTACGACTTCACGGACGAGACCATAGCCGAAACCCTGCGGGCCTTCATCAATCCCGGGCTTCAGGGTATCCTGAATGGCGATGATGGATAAACATTACTACCTGGTCGCCCAGCTTCCAACCCTGGTGTTCGCGCGCGCGCCGGATATCACCATCGACAGTTTTCTGGCCGAGGCGGCCAAATGGCTCAGCGCCAGAGACTACGCGGTTGTCTCCCGGGTGGACATACAGGATACTCGGGCGTATCCCGGGGATCCGGCTGCCTTGCGTCGTTTCAAGGCCTTCGAGTTCGGTCTGCGGGATGAACTGGCGCAGTGGCGGCGGACGCGGGGGACAGAGCAGGAATACCGGCCCACCGGCTTCTCTCTGGCCGCGCTCAGAGAGGGTACGCCGCTGGACGTGGAGATGCGCCTGCTGCGGTGGCGCTGGGATTTCGTCGACGAGGAGGAAAGAGAGCATCACTTCGATCTGGTGACGGTGATTCTCTACTTCGTCAAACTGCAGATCCTGCGCAGAGCCCTGGGCTTCGAGCCGGAGGCGGGAATGCGCGTCTTCAAAAATCTATGTGAGGCAGAAGCATGAATCTGAGCTCTGGCAAGATCGTCGGCGTCAACGGGAACATGGTCGCCGTCCAGTTCGACGGCAGCATCATGCAGAACGAAGTGGCCAATGTGGTGCACGGTGAACAGCGGCTGAAGTCGGAAGTCGTGCGGATCACGGACAACCGTGCCTTCATGCAGGTGTTCGAAAGCACCAAGGGACTGAAGATCGGCGACGATGTCGAATTCACCGGGGAGATGCTGGCTGTTGAACTGGGCCCGGGAATTCTGGGTCAGATCTATGACGGCCTGCAGAATCCCCTGCCCCAGCTGGCCGCAGCTCACGGTTTCTTTCTACCGCGCGGCGCCTCGCTGGCTGCCCTGGATCAGGAACGCGAGTGGACCTTCACGCCGCTGGTCAAGGAGGGGGACACGGTGGTCGCCGGCAGCTATCTGGGGCATGTCCCGGAAGGCATCTTCGAGCACAAGATCATGGTTCCCTTCGGCCTGCTGGGTGAGCTCACCGTCACCCATATCGCCGCGGCCGGGGATTACACCATACAGCATACGATTGCCCGCCTGAAGGACGCCCAGGGCAACGAACAGGACGTATCGATGACCTTCGCCTGGCCGGTGAAGGTGCCCATAGAGGCCTATCGGGACAAACTGCTGCCGGTGGAGCCGCTGGTCACCAAGGTGCGTATCATCGACGCCTTTTTCCCCGTGGCCAAGGGCGGGACGTTCTGCGTGCCGGGCCCGTTCGGTTCGGGCAAGACGGTGCTGCAGCAGATCATCAGCCGCCATGCGGAGGCGGACGTGGTCATCGTCGCGGCCTGCGGCGAGCGCGCCGGTGAGGTGGTGGAGACCCTGCGCGAGTTCCCGGAGCTGACGGACCCGCGCACCGGGCGCTCGCTCATGGAGCGCACCATCATCATCTGCAACACCAGCTCCATGCCCGTGGCCGCGCGCGAGGCTTCGGTATATACGGCCACCACGCTGGGTGAGTACTACCGGCAGATGGGCCTGAACGTGCTCATGCTGGCGGATTCCACCTCGCGCTGGTGCCAGGCCATGCGCGAGCTCTCCGGGCGTCTGGAGGAGATTCCGGGAGAAGAAGCTTTTCCGGCCTATCTGGAATCCCGCATCGCGGAATTCTACGAGCGCGCCGGTCTGGTCGAACTGCAGGACGGCAACACCGGCAGCCTCACCATCAGCGGTACGGTGAGCCCGGCCGGCGGCAATTTCGAGGAACCGGTCACCCAGTCCACCCTGAAAGTGGTGGGCGCGTTCCTGGGGCTGTCCTACGATCGCGCCTACGCCCGGCGGTATCCGGCCATCGATCCGCTGGACAGCTGGTCCAAGTACGAGCCCATCCTGCCCAAGGAAAGGGTCGATCAAGCCCGCGCCATTCTCAGT
Source organism: Candidatus Latescibacterota bacterium (assembly GCA_007136405.1). Taxonomy (GTDB): domain Bacteria; phylum Latescibacterota; class UBA2968; order UBA8231; family UBA8231; genus SLHA01. The sequence continues at coordinate 9,123 of SLHA01000123.1, read as the reverse complement.
GACGGAGACGGTGTCCGCCAGATGATGATGGTCGTCGGCGAGGAGGGCACCTCTCTGGATGACTTCGAGACGTACCTGAAGGCGGAGTTCCTGGATGCGGTCTTCCTCCAGCAGAACGCTTTCGATCCGGTCGATGCCGCTACCGCGCCGGAACGCCAGAAGCACATGTTCGAAGTCGTGTTCACGGTGCTGACGCGGAGCTTCAGTTTCGAGAGCAAGGACCAGGCGCGCGAGTTCTTCTACCAGCTGCGACAGATTTTCATCGACTGGAACTACATGGACGCGGACGCGGACCAGTACGCAGAGCAGGAAAAGAAGATCAACAGCCAAATCGAGGAGCACTCGAAGTGAGACGCGTATACAACAAGGTCCAGCAGATCTCGGGCAACGTGATCACGGTGGAGGCCGAGGGCGTGACCTACGAGGAGCTGGCGGAAATCACGACCCAGCGGGGTGTCAAGTCGCTGGCCCAGGTGATCAAGCTGGAGGGCAACATGGTCTCACTCCAGGTGTTCGCCGGCAGCCGGGGCTTGTCGGTCAATGACGAGATTCGTTTTCTGGGCCGGCCCATGGAGGTCGCCTTTTCCGAAGACATGCTCGGGCGCATCTTCGACGGCGCCGGTCAACCGCGTGATGGCGGACCTTCCATGACCGAGAACTTCATTCAGGTGGCGGGGCCGTCCGTCAATCCGGCGCGACGGATCATTCCATCGCGGATGATTCGCACCAACATTCCCATGATCGATGTGTTCAACTCGCTCGTGGTCTCCCAGAAGCTGCCGATCTTCTCGGTCTCCGGAGAGCCGTACAACGAGCTGCTGGCCCGCATCGCCCTGCAGGCCCAGGTGGACATGATCATCCTGGGCGGAATCAAGCTGAAGTACGACGAGTACATGTACTTCCGTAACGTGCTGGAGGAAGGCGGGGCGCTGTATCGCTCCATCATGTTCGTCAACACCGCGGCGGATCCCATCGTCGAGAGCCTCATGGTGCCGGATCTCTGCCTGGCGGTGGCGGAGAACTTCGCCCTGCAGGGGAAAGATGTGCTGGTGCTGCTGACGGACATGACCAACTTCGCGGACGCGTTGAAGGAAATCGCCATCACCATGGAACAGGTGCCGTCCAACCGCGGTTATCCTGGAGATCTGTACAGCCAGCTGGCGGCCCGGTACGAAAAGGCGGTGGACTTCGAGGGCGCCGGCTCGGTGACGGTACTGGGCGTGACCACCATGCCCGGTGACGATGTGACCCATCCGGTGCCGGACAATACGGGGTACATCACCGAGGGGCAGTTCTACCTGCACGACCGGGTGATCGATCCGTTCGGTTCACTCAGCCGTCTGAAGCAGCTGGTCAACGCGGATAGCCGGGACGATCATCGTGCCATCATGGACGGCATGATCCAGCTCTACTCCCAGTACCGGGAGACGGAGGAGAAGCGGGCCATGGGGTTCCGCATGACCGCCTGGGATCAGAAGCTGCTCCAGTACGGCGGTCTGTTCACCAGCCAGATGATGTCCTTGACGGTCAACATCACGCTCGAAGAGGCGCTGGACCGCGGCTGGAGCATCCTGGCGGACTGCTTCCGTCCGGAGGAGACCGGCTTCCGTTCGGAGCTGGTCGATAAATACTGGCCCAGGCAGAGCGGCGGCGCGGACAACCCGGATGCCTCCATGGAAGAGACGGAAAGCAAGGCGAAGGCCGGCTGATGGTCCCGACGGGCGGCACGGAGACACGGCCGGCTCGAGGAGCCCGGAGTTCCACCGGGGATGAGGGCGGCGTTGGTGGCTTTAGCACTTTCCGGCGCGCGCTGCAGACATGGACAGAATGCGGTTAGAGTCCGGTAAACCAGGTTGTCATGGCCAAGATCAAGTACACGAAAAACGAGCTGAAAAGCCAGAAGGATGATCTGGCGCGCTTCACCCGGTATCTGCCCACACTCGAGCTGAAGAAGATGCAGCTGATCGCCGAGGTGCGCCGGATACAGGATGAGATCGCCGAGGTGCAGAAGGAATTCGACCGCGTCGAGGCCGATGTCGGTCGATGGGTCGCGGTCTTCGCCGAACCTGTCGACCTGCGGGCTTTCTTCCAGGTGGAGGATATTCGCACGAGCACGGACAATATCGCCGGTATCGACATCCCGGTCTTCGAGGATGTGATCTTCAAGGATACGGAGTACAGCTTTTTCGATACGCCGGTGTGGGTGGACAGCGGGTTGGATGTGGTCAAGCAGCAGCTGCGGCGCCGCGCCCAGATGAAAGTGCTGCGGCAGCAGGAAGAAGTGCTGCGCGAGGAACTGCGCATCACCATCCAGCGCATCAAGTTGTTCGAGGAGGTCAAGATCCCGGAGGCCAAGGAGAACATTCGCATGATCCAGATTTTCTTGGGGGATCAGCAGACGGCCGCCGTGGTGCGCGGCAAGATCGCCAAGACCAAGATAGAGCGCAAGCGGCAAGAGGCGGTGCCCGCATGATCGTACCTATGCAGAAAATCACCCTGCTGGTCAGTGCCGAAGATCGTGACGAGGCGCTGAACCGGCTGCGGCAGCTGGGCCTCGTCCACATACAGGCCGTGCGCGCCCCGGCAGCGGAGGAGGTCCACAGCCTCCAGTCGGAGCTGGCCGGCGTGGACCGGGCCATGGAGCTGACCGGTGTGGATCCTGATATCCAGCCGGATCCGGCGGCGGCCGTGGGCGCGGATGCCGTCCAGTCCATCCTGGCACTGGGTCAGGAACGCGACGAACTGCGGCGTGAACTGACCGAGCTCCAGGCCAACGACGCCTGGTTCCAGCGCTGGAGACCGGTGTCCCTGGCGTCGGTGCAGACGTTGCGGGAAGCGGGCATCGTGGTGCGGTTCTACGCGGCGGACAAAAAGGATCTGCAGAAATTGCCGGCGGATGCGGTGACCCAGGTCGTGGCACAGACGTCCAACGGGGTGCTGCTGGCGTACTTTACGCGGGACACGGGTGACCGGCTGGAGCTGCGGGAAGAAACCATGCCACCGGTAGAGGTCGGTCCCATGCGGGAGCGCATGGCGGAGATCCGGCAGCGCCTGGAGCAGATCGGTACCCAACTGGAGCAGCAGGCCGTTAAGGGCCCCGGGCTGGCGTTGCACCGGCTGCGGTTGACCGCGCGCCTGGAGCTGGCCACGGTCAAACACGGGATGGGGGTGGAGGGACCCATCGCCTACCTCCAGGGGTTCTGCCCGGAAGAACAGGTAAACCGGGTGAAGCGCGCCGCCGCGGAGCACGGCTGGGCCTACGCCATACAGGATCCTGACGATCCCCAGCAGGTTCCCACCCTGGTGCGAAGCCCTGCCTGGGTGCGCATCATCAAGCCGGTATTCGCCTTCATGGGCACGGTACCGGGATACCATGAATACGACATCAGCGCGTGGTTCCTGTTGTTTTTCGGCCTGTTCTACGCCATGCTCGTCGGGGACGGCGGCTACGGTCTGATCTTCCTGGGAGCCACCGTGTATGCCCGCCGAAAGATGCGCCAGGCGCCACCGGAACCGTTCCGGTTGATGTACGTGCTGAGTCTGGCCACCATCGGCTGGGGCGCCATATCCGGCACCTGGTTCGGCATGGAGGGAATCCTGGACATCCCGGCCCTGTCCTTCCTGGGGCTGGTGGTCATCGAGCCCATCAGCAGCATGGGGGGGGACCAGGACTTCATGATGCACCTGTGCTTCCTGATCGGTGCCATCCAGCTCAGCATCGCCCACGCGTTGATCGGTCTGCGCCGCATCCGGTCGGCGCAGGCTCTGGCTCAACTCGGCTGGATCGGCATCATCTGGTCCTTGTTCTTCATCGCCGGAACGCTGGTTCTGGGGCGGGAGTTTCCCGTTTTCGCGCCGACTCTGCTCGGGGGCAGCGTGACGCTGGTGCTGTTGTTCGCCAACTACCAGCCGAATGTCCTCAAGGGCGTACTGATCACCCTGGGGGATCTGCCACTGAGCATCATCAGTTCATTTTCGGACGTGGTGTCCTATCTGCGGCTCTTTGCCGTGGGGTTCGCCACCTTCATCGTTGCCAACAGCTTCAATCAGATGGCTGCAGAGGCCGGCGTCGGCCTGCTCGGGAGCATTGCCGCTGCGGTCATCCTGTTCCTGGGCCATGGCATCAACATCATCCTGGCCTTGATGGCCGTGGTGGTTCACGGGATACGTCTGAACATGCTGGAGTTCTCCGGCCACCTGAACATGCAGTGGTCCGGTGTGCCGTACCGGCCCTTCAAGGCAACCGAGGCAGAATAGGCATCCGGCCCGGATCACCCGCAAGATCCCGCGGCTGATCGCCTACCGGAATGCATGCAATCCCACAAGGAGGAGGAAGATGCTCGAGGGAGTAACGACCACTGGCCTGGGTGATATGGGGTTCTCGCTGACGCTGGCAGCAGTTGGGTCGGCGCTGGGTACCGGGGTAGCCGGCATGGCTGCCGTCGGCGCCTGGAAGCGCGCCTTTGCCCAGAGCAAGGCGGCACCATTCATCCTGATCGCCTTCGTCGGCGCACCGTTGTCGCAAACCATTTACGGCATGATCCTGCGTAATGCCATCCAGGCGGCGGACCTGCCGGCATCGGCGTATCCGGCCCTGATGATCATCGGACTGTTGGCGGGTCTGGCCATGGGCATGTCGGCCTTCATGCAGGGCAAGGCCGGCGCCAAGGCGGCGGATGCCCTGGCGGAGACCGGACAGGGATTCGGTAACTACATCATGGTGCTTGGGGTCGTGGAGACGGTGGCGCTGTTCGTCATGGTCTTTACCATGACGGCCCTGCCCTGATCGTCCTGCCGGCGGAACCGTCTCTTTGTTGACGCTTCCTGTCTTGCGTGGGCGCGATACGGGCCGCAGTCTCGCTACGGTCTGGGGGCGAGTGTATCGTCGTGTCGCCGCACGATACGGACCGCATGGGCACGTGAAGCCGGCGCCGCAAACGGCTACTGCAGCGCGGCGCTAATGTAGCGGGCAGGGGGTGGCCCACACCACCACCTGCCCGCTTGTGTTGTGACCGGCGGTGAGGGGAGTTCCACCGTCCGGTGACCCCCGACGGCCTACCCGGGGGGGCCACCGGGCTTCCGGAACCAAGGACGGCGCATCGTTGAATATCGCCATTACGGGCGCCAGCGGGCTGATCGGACGAATGCTGGTCGCGCATGCCGCCAGTCATGGTGCCAGGCTATATCCGCTAGTGCGACGGCAGGCCCAACTCGGAACCCTGGAAATTTCCTGGGATCCTCATCTGGGCGTGCTGGCCGCGGCGGATCTCGAGGGCATGGACGCCGTCGTGCATCTGGCCGGGGAAAACCTCGGTTCCGGGCGTTGGACGGCAGCGCGCAAGGCGCGGTTTCGTGCCAGCCGGCTCCAGAGTACAACGCTGCTGTGCCGGGCCCTGAGTCAGCTGCGGCGGCCGCCGGAGGTTCTGGTGGTCGCCTCGGCAGTGGGGTATTACGGGGACCGTGGGGATGTTGAAGTAAACGAAGACACGGGCCCCGGTCGCGGGTTCCTGGCGGAGCTGGTGCAGGCCTGGGAAGCGGCGGCCGGGCCGGCAAGGGACATGGGCATTCGCGTCGTCCACGCCCGCTTCGGCATCGTGCTGAGCCGGCACGGTGGCGCGCTGGCACGGCAGCTGCCCCTGTTTCGCTGGGGGCTGGGGGGGCCGTTGGGCAGCGGCCACCAGTATGTCAGCTGGATCGCCGCCACGGACGCCATAGGAGCTGTATGGCAGGCGCTGCATGACGCGACCTTGAATGGACCGTGCAATATCGTCAGTCCGCAACCGGTGACCAGCGCGGAGTTCGCTGGCACGCTGGGCCGGGTGTTGCGGCGTCCCGTCTGGTTGCCGGCTCCTGCCTTCGCCCTGCGCCTGCTCCTCGGGGACATGGCGGACGAGGCGCTGCTGGTCAGCACCCGGGTCCGTCCCGGATGCCTGCTAAGCGCTGGGTACCCGTTTGTCTGTCCGGAATTGGAAGCGGCATTACGGCACGAATTGAACCGGTGAGCCGGTATGGCGGCGCACCCACCGGCCAGACGAAGCCAGCGCGCCCTTCGGCATGAATCACCGGGTGTGATACTTTTTCTCGACACAACAGCCGACGCGGCTGCGAGAGGTGTGCATGGACGCTTTACGGAAACTGGAGTCTTTCGACGGGGCGGACGGTCCGGTCGTGCTGGTAGTGATGGATGGTATCGGCGTGGGAGCACAAGCGGAGGGTGACATGGTGCGGGCGGCACACACGCCGCACCTGGATTGGTTGCGTGAGCACAGCGTGTATACGGAGCTGCAGGCCCATGGGACGGCGGTCGGCCTGCCATCGGACGAAGACATGGGCAACAGTGAAGTGGGGCACAATGCCATAGGCTGTGGTCGCGTCATCGATCAGGGCGCGGCGCTGATCAACCGCTCGATCGAATCCCGTGAAATGTTCGACGGGGAGGTCTGGCAGGAACTGGTGAACCAGGTGCTCGAACACGGCTCCACCCTGCACTTCATCGGGCTGTTCTCGGACGGCAACGTCCACAGCCATCTGGATCACCTCAAGGCCATGCTGCAGGAGGCCAGCGATCAGGGAGTCGGGACGGTGCGCTTGCACATCCTGCTCGACGGCCGCGACGTGCCCCCCACCTCAGCGCTGGAGTATGTGGATTCGTTCGAGGAGTTCCTGGATCGGCTCAATGATTCCGCCGGGGTGGATTACCGCATCGCTTCGGGGGGTGGCCGCATGCAGATCACCATGGACCGGTACAACGCCGACTGGGACATGGTAGCCCGCGGCTGGAGCACCCATGTGCACGGCGAAGGCCGCCAGTTCGTCTCGGCGCGAGAGGCGATCGAGACCTACCGCACCGAACGTTCCGGGGTTCTGGATCAGGATCTGCCGGCGTTCGTCATCGCCGCGGACGGGAGCCCTGTGGGAACGATAGACGATGGCGACAGCGTCGTCCTGTTCAATTATCGCGGCGACCGCGCCATAGAATTGAGCCGGGCTTTCGACGAGGAGGAGTTATCCGAGTTCGACCGGGGGAGGCGGCCGGATGTCCTGTTCGCGGGCATGATGCAGTACGACGGGGATCTGGGCATCCCGCGGCGCTACCTGGTCACGGCCCCGGTCATAGACCGGACCTTGGGCCAATACCTGAGCATCACCGGCGTGCCGCAGTTCGCGGTCAGCGAGACGCAAAAATACGGACATGTGACCTACTTTTTCAACGGTAACCGCTCGGGTAAGTTCGACGCCAAGCTGGAAGAATATGTGGAAGTCGCTTCGGACCGGACGCCTTTCGAGGAACGGCCGTGGATGAAGGCGGCTGAAATAACCGATGTGACGCTGCTGGCCATCCGGGACAACCGGCACCGTTTCATCCGTCTCAATTACCCCAACGGCGATATGGTGGGGCATACCGGCGTGTTCCAGGCCGTGCGCATCGGCGTGGAAGCCGTGGATCTCTGTCTGGGGCGGTTGATACGCGGGGTTCGGGAGGTGGGCGGCATCCTGGTGGTGTCGGCCGACCACGGCAATTCGGACGACATGTTCGAGCTGGACAAGAAGACCGGTGAAGTGGTGCTGGATGAAGACGGCGTGCCCAAGCCGAAGACGGCGCACTCGTTGAATCCGGTTCCCGCCTTCGTCTATGATCCTGCCGGCACGGCCAACCTGCGCCTGGCCGGCCACCGCGATCTGGGCATCAGCAGTCTGGCCGCCACCTGTCTGGTGTGCATGGGCTTGCAGCCGCCGGCGGACTACACGCCGAGTATCGTGGACGCAGGTTGAGCGCCTGGGACAGCGGCACGTTCGGCCGTCGTCCGGCGCACTGGCCATCCGGGCCATGCCCCTGCCCCAAAGTATGCACCGAGGCGAGTTCACGAGTCATGCGGTAACTCGCCGCCAGGGCACGTTCGGCCGTCGTCCGGCGCACTGGCCATCCGGCCTGCCGCCGCGGTGCGCTTCGGCCGCCTTCAATCTTCACCAGTCGCCACCTGCCGTCTCATTCACCGGCGCGGGGTAACACATTGAAGGGCACGTCCACTACGGACGCCGAACCGAACAGGCCGATGCCGCCGTCTACGTTGAACAGCGGCCGTTCAAAACCATCTCCTGCCAGTTCGCCGAAGGCGCCTCCCGGAACGGTGCTGCGGGCATAATCGTACCAGTTGCGATCTATGGAGTACACCCGGGCCACATGCCGACCGGCGAAGGCGATGGCGAACCAGGGCAGACGCACCCGGCCGTCCGTTGCCCGCACCGGCGGCGAGGCCCCGGCGCGGTTGAACGCGTCGGCGCTGTCCTCGCCGAGGAATCCTTCGTCGATCAGAAACTCGGAATCCTCCTCCAAATTGAACAAGGCCAGCTGGTAAAACCTGCCGGGCTCGGGAACCACGCGAATCTCCACCACCCCCTCACGGAAACGGATCTGGTTCTCCGCTGCCAGCCAGGCCTGGTGGTCGGTGAGCGGCAACACCCGGAGATGACGCTGTACGGTCAGCGTGGCCGCATCCAGGACTACGGCGGAGTGCAGTGTCAGGCGCGCCGGAGTGAGGGTGCGGGCGCGCGCGGTGCCCAGCGTGGAGGTCACCTCCAGTTGATACTCGCGCTGCGGCTGCACCTGCGGGGCATCGGGCGGCGGCAGGTAGCGGCCGGCCGAGTCCGGATCCGCGCGGTAACTCCAGGCAGCCCCGGCTGCACCAACTGCCACACGCGCGTCCGTGACGGCGGCCCGCTGGCGCGAATACTCGCCGTGCGGCGCCAGGGTGCGCCAGACGAACAGATCCGGCAGCGGCTGGTCCACGAGCAGCGTCGCGTCGATCACGAGGGTGTTTTCCACCGCCGGACCGAACAGGTCACCGGCATCGCGGCGGGTGTCGCAGGCCATCAGCAACGGCAGCAGGAAGATCAGCCGGCGCATCCTGTCACTCTCCTGTTGAAAATCCGTACCGCAAGGCATTGCGCGTTCATCGCGGAGTCCATGTCGGGCGCCGCGATGACTCCGGCGCAGGCCGGGGACGGGTGTTTCCGGTAAAGACGCTGGTGTTCCGTGTTGCCTGACCTCTGCGATGCTTGGCGTGGCACTGCCCCTGGCGTGGCGCTGCCCTATAGCTTGGCACTTCTCCTGGCGTGGCGCTG
>SLHA01000122.1 GCA_007136405.1 Candidatus Latescibacterota bacterium | reverse complement strand
TTCTACGAACCCACCGGCCAGGGGTACGAACGCCACATACGCGACCAGGTGCTGCGTCGCCGGGAAATCCAGCTGGCCGCCGCCGTAGACGGCACCAGCGCCCCTCCGGAGGTGCTGACGTTTTCGCCGCCGGACCGCCACCGCGATCGCTGGTTGCAGCGAGCTGCCGGCGAACATGGCGCCCGGCTTGCAGCGCAACGGGACCGCGTCCTGGACGAACTGTCGCTGCAGCGCCATCACCGCGTCCTGGATCTGGCGGCGGGCACCGGCCTGCTGACCTGGGAGGCGCTCCGGCGTGTCCCGGAGGGGGGCGTGTGGGCTCGAGAGGATGACTCCGCCATGGCCGCCGCTCTGCGGCAGATGGCCCAGAAGCTGCCCGAGCTCGAACGGCCCGTGGTGGTCGAGTGCCCCTTGCTCCAACTCGGATCCTGCCTGGCGTCGCTGGCGCCAGGCGTGTATTTCGACGCCATCGTCGGACGCAGGGCGCTGGCGGCGGAACCGGACCAGGCAGGCGCAGCCCGGGTTTTATACGGTCTGATGGCGAACGGCGGGCACATCAGTGTGGTCGAGACGGTGTACGGCCAGGCTCAACGCCTGTACGCGCTTGTCGATCTGGGAACCCTGCCCCGGGAGCTGGCCGAGCGTCTGGTCCGGGCCGAGGAAGAGATCTATCGCGGCGGCTCCACGGCGGTACGCTGGATGCCGGAGCAACTGCAAGAGGCGATGAACGCTGCAGGGTTCCGGCAAGTCGTCGTGCGCCAGGAGCAAGTCGAAGTGCAGCGCCAGATCACACCGCAGCAACTGGCTGGCTGGTTCAACCCGGCAGATGACGCGCGCCGTACCTATGCGGAGCATCTGGCCCGCATGCTGGAACCGGAAGAGGTACAAGCGGTTCGACAGCTTTTCGAGCGCCAGTTGGCCGGTCGCACAGTACCCTGGACGAACACGTCAGTCTATCTTACCGGGTCCCGGACCGGACCGGAGTCCTGAAGCACGGTCCCGGTCGCGCGGATTTGATCTGCGCTTGCGAACGCGTTAGATTAATGGACTAGATCGTGTCTACCGCATGGTCCGTACTCCAGGCTGCGCGCCGAAGGGGGGCGCAACGGGACGCCGCAGATTGCAGCGGGCCCGGGCCCGGATCTTCACCTCCACCCCGGACAATATCATGCTAGCATTCGTCCGCTTCATGCTGCTGATGGCTCTGCCCCTGTCCCTGGTGGCCTGCACCACCATGGATGAACGAGTAGAACACCAGATCGAGCGGCTTGCCGCCAACGACATCGGCTCACAAGAGTGGGAAGACGCGGTCGACAGACTGATCGGGCTCGGACGTCCAGCCGCCCGGCAGTTGATCGCTCATCTGAATCCCGGCCATTACAAAGGCAGATATTACCGCGAGCATCGCGCGGAGCAGGAAAAGATCCGGACCGGCGCCGCCCGGGCGCTGGGATACATCCGTCCGCGCGGCGGTCCCGGCGCGCTCAGAGAGCGCATCGGCCCGGCATATACGGAGCACGAACGCATCGCCTGTATCTGGGCCATCGGGCAGTCCGGCTTTAACCAGGATGCCTATGATGCCTTGCTCGTCCAGCTGGAGGACGAGGATCCGTCGATCCGCCTGCACACGGCCATCGCTATCGCCAAGATGGACCTGGACGACGGCCAGGAAGAGATCGTGGCCGCCGTCATGGGAGAAGAGGAATCTCAGGCCCGGATCGCCCTGCAGGGCTTGGAGGAAAGCGGCTTCTACACGGTTCCCCTGCTCGTTCGGCTGGCATCCGAACCCGGCCCGCGGCAGGCCCAGCTGGAGGAGGTCGTAGACCGGGTCACCAGCCGGCTGCAGGAGCAGTTGAACGCTGACGACTCCTTCTACCGGCAGCGTTCGGCCCGTGCCCTCGGCGTTATCGGTGATCCTGCGGTGGTGGATGATCTGCTGTCCTTGCTGGACGACAACAACAATCTGGTCCGCTTCAATGCCGCTGCGGCCCTGGCATCCATGGACCATCAGCGCGGCATCCAGTATCTCTTCGCGGCCCTGGACAATGAAGATCCCATCCTGCGGGTGAACGCCGTTCGTTTTCTCACCGAGGTACAGGAACGCGGCGCCGCCGTGGAAAGTGCGCTGATCGAGGCCCTGTCGGATCCCAGTCCGCTGGCCAGGGCCGGTGCTGCGCGGGTTCTCGGCCAGGCCCGTGTCGACGCGGCGGTAGATCAGCTGGTGACTGCTACGCGGGACACGTCAGCGGATGTACGCCGTAACGCGGTCATCGCTCTGGGAATGATCGGCTCTCCGGCCGGAGTGGATCGCATTCGGGAGCTGGACACCGATCCTGACGGTACCGTCGCGTATTACGCTGGATGGGCCCTGGCACAGCTCGAACGTCATTGAACCAGGCATGATCACCAGACAGGAACGACAGATGAACAGGACAATTCTCGCGCCGATCATCGGAGTACTGGGCGGACTACTGCTGGCCTCCGGGCCGGGCATAGCCTCGGAAACACCGGAAACCATACTCATTCGCAGCACCCTGGCCAACGAGATGTCTGGCCGCCGCAGGGTCGAACTGGACCTGACGATGTCGGCGTACCATGATGATTTCGCTGCGTTCCGCGCCCATGGCAACGCCGATCCCCGGGCTTGGACCGTGGAGTTCGAAAACCTGGGATCCTATGCGGAACACCTGGAGAACGAGCTGAGCCGAATACAGTATGACACCCACCGCACCCTGCCGTTCATCCACGTACGCGGGGACTACGCCATGGTGACCAGCATCGACTCCGGTCTGGTGGTGGACCGTAGCACGGGCACGCAGCGGGTGTTCGGCGAGTTCAGTTTCTGGACGCTGCGCAAAATAGGCAATATCTGGCTCATCACCAGCCTGGTCGCCGATGTGGGAGACTCTATTCTTGCCCTGGAGACACCAGCCGGTTCGCCCGCGCAGGAAATTGCCGAGTTTCTCCAGAATGAAGCCAACGGCTGGATCGCCTCCCAGGCCAACCTGGCGGACAGGCTTTATGACGATCATTTCGTCGGTATGACGGGTGGAGGCAATGCCAATCCCCAATCCTGGGAGATTCTGTTCGCCGGCGCCGGGGAATTCGATGAATTTCTCGGCATGCGGCTGGCAAACACCAGTTACACGGTTGACCGGGAGGTGCTCTATACCGCGGTGGGAGCGCAGGGAAACGAGGCCGTCGCGGTCACCCGGGAGAGTATTCGCACAGCGCACAAGCTTGGCGATGCCGTACACCAGCTGGAGCGCGACGTGTTGTGGAAGCTCAGCCGTCGCGCGGGTTCCTGGAGAGTCAGGCAGCTGTGCTACGATGTCGAGTTGGGTGACTGAGCACACCACGTGCCGGGCGCACGACATCGTTCTTGGTAACCCTGCTGGAGGTGTGGGTTACCAGCTGGAGGTGGACCGCCCCAGCAGCTCCTCGATGAGCATCTGAATGGCAGCTTCGATCGCCGCGTCCCGGCCCTCGTCATCCGCCGTAACCGCATCGTAGGTGCCCCATCCATATAGTTCCGGAAGCTCCAGCACGACGTCCATGTCCGCGGTGCGGACAAATTCGGCCTGGACCTCCATCCGGAACCGGTATTGCTCCGTAACCTCGTCGGCCGTGTAGGTGAAGGGGCGGTCTTCTACCTGCCGCACCCACAGATAGAGGACGCCTTCCGCGGTGTCTTCGTCCACTACACGCAAGCGGCCGTCCGCTGCATAGGCCTGCTCCACTCGGCTGGTCAGCTGTTCGGCAAGGCCGGCCTCGGCCGTTTCGTTGCGTGCAAGCGGCACGGCCAGCGTGCGCAAGCCCCCCACCACACCCCCGCCAAGGGTGTAATACGCGCAACCGCCCGCGGTCAGCACGCACAGGCAGACGGCCCGGAACCAGCCCTTAGCGCTCAGGTGCATCCGCGGTGTTCTCGGCTTTGGCGGTTTGATCCGCGTCATCCTTGCCGGCAACCGTGTCTTCGGGCTCGAGAGGCAGCGACCGAGCGCCATCCCCCACGGCGATCGGCTGCAGTCTCGGCTTGCCGCTCATGTCATGCTGACGCACCTCGAGGCGCTGCCATTCCTCCGACCGCGGCCCGTAGTGCCCCAGCGAGTGCTCGATCATCAGCGCGCTCAACGGCCGCGTGCCGTCGGTCACGGCTTTCTCGCGGATCACCGGTGCCCGCACGGTGCACATCCGTTCCTGCACGTGCGTTGCCACCACGCGCGCCTTGACCGCCTCCCACTTTCCCAGAGAGTTCCCGCTGAGCGGATCCATGATGTCCTCGTGTTCGCCGAAAATGACGAAAAGGTCACCCTCGCGTACGCCCTGTTCATACCCGGCGTTGAGCACCACCGTGGTATCATCGATGATCGCTGCAACCCGGGCCTCGATCGGCTTTTTCATGGCCACCTCCACTACGGAATAAACCTGTAGAGTCCAGGCCGTCTTTACCCGTTCCGGCACCATTCGCGGTACCAGCGCCCAGCGAGGACAGGAGTAAGGGGGGGTTATAGCGGCCTGGTCTGAATCACTCTTCTGCGGGTACCCAGCTGGCTACCCGCGACCCCCGGGGCACCTCATCCAGGATGAACGACCTGGGATCCACATATCCCCGGTGCTGTCCCCGACGGCGGTCCTGATAACGCACGCCGTAATGCAGATGAGGACCGGTGGAACGCCCCGTATTGCCCAGCTTACCGATGGTCTGCCCTCTCTCCACCCGGTCTCCGGCCGACACCAGCATCCTGTCCAGGTGCCCATACTCCGTGCGATACAACCCCTGCCGGGTATAGACCTGTCCCTTTTCATCGCGTTCCTGGATGTCGTGCTCGATCACGATCACATTGCCCAGACGCAGATCCCGGTAAGCATATGCTACTACACCATCCGCCGTGGCGTAGACCGGTGTGCCTACGCGTCCGGCAAAATCGATCCCGGTGTGGAAAGAGCGGTTGCCGGTGAACGGGTCCGAGCGATATCCGAAGGGGGACGATATCCAGGTCTTATCCCGCGACACCGGAGAAATGGTGGGCAGGTGGCGCAGATCCCCCTCTCGCTCCAGGTAGCGCCGTTCGATGTCCTGAAAACTGATAGCTTGGATTTTGGTTTCCTGCTTCAGACGGAAAATGCGCTCGCGCAATTCGTCCAGCAGGGCGCGTTTCTGCGCCGGCAAGGCGGTATACTCCTGAGGCAGTTCCTCGGAACCACCAATGCCGCCTATGCGTTCCTCGAAGGTAAGCGGTTCCATCTCGTGGAAGGCGCGCAGCCGGTCATCGTTGGCGGCCAGCTGGTCCATGGTTTCCTCCAGCCCGCCTAGATGCTGTTGCGCCAGTTCCAGGCCGCGCTGAAGGTCCCGGTTTTCGTCCTGCAGCTGGCGCACCAGCGAGTATTGATCTGTATGGGTGATATGCCCGATACCAAAATAGATAAGGGCCACCATAAGACCGAACCCGGCAAAACACAAGGCCCACAACAAGCCGCGCGCGGCCTTGAATTCGATGACCTGCCCATCGGTTGGCGGAATTATGATGAAACTTACCTGTTTCCTGGGCATGGCGCCCCCTGTGGTTGTTCGGCTCGTGGCGCACGGCCTGGTGACGCGCGACTCAGTGTCGCGATATTGCAGGAAAGGTCTATTTTACGTATAAACGTTGTCAATTTAGCCATACTGACGAAGCAAGTCAATGCCGCAACATGCGGTCATGTCATGAATGGAATCTTCCTGGCTGTCGACATCGGTAATACATGCATCGATCTTGGCCTTTTCCGGGGCACCCGCCTGTTGGCGCACGATAAACTGTCCACCGCGTCTCATCCGGTTTCTGGTCCCTGGGTGCCGGTTGTCGAGAAGCTGCTGAAGAGCATCGGCTGTTCGGACCGGATCACCTCTGTGGGGGTGGCTTCGGTGGTCCGGGACTCTGCCCGTATTTTGCTGGAAACTCTTGCGCCATTATGTCCAGGACCGGCGGGTTTCATCTGCTCCAGCGCCGATGCGGGACTCGAAATCCGCTACGATCGCCCTGAATCGGTGGGGATCGATCGTCTGCTGGCGGCCGCGGCCGCCAGCCAACGGACCGGAGCCGCTCACCCTGTGGTTGTGGCCGATGCAGGCACGGCCCTCACCGTAGATGCGGTGTGCGCCGGCGGCATTTTCCGCGGGGGAGTGATCGTTCCCGGACTTCGCCTGGGCATGCAAGCCCTGCAGCAAGGTACCAGCTTGTTGCCGCAGGTGGAACCGGATCCTCGGGCACGGCTTATCGGGCGCTCCACCAGAGAGTGTATGCAGTCCGGCGCCCTGCACGGCACCGCGGCCATGCTCACCACCCTGTTCCGGCGATTCGAAGCCAATCTGGGACGTCCAGTGCAGGCCTACCTCACCGGGGGTGACGCCAGCCTGCTCGCTCCCTTGATCCAGCGCATCGTGCGCGTGGATCCGGCTCTGGTTCTGCATGGCATTCGACTGGCCCGGGAACGGCGCTCGGTCGGGAGCCCTTGACTGAGGCTGCATCGGGACTTATGTACTGGTTGTTTCCATCAAGGAGGCGTCCGGTTCCTCAGACCGTAACGGCGCATCAGTGATTGCCAAAGGGAAACCTCATGAAGATCGTTTGCACTATCGCACTCGCCATCCTGCTTTCCGCCGGACCGCATTCGGCCCGGACGCAGGTGGAAGAGGAATTCCATCAGGTACTCTGGAAAATCGCTCAGCTGGTGGATGGGTATTATATCGACGCAATTCCGGCGGATTCGCTCACATACGCCACCGCCCAAGGCATGTTCCAGGCCCTTGACCTGGAGTCCGACTATGACCTGGTCGTCTCGGATGCCAATCTGGGCGCCAATTTCTACACCTTGTTGCAGATGTCCCAGGCCATCACGGACGGCGCTCATTATGCCGTGCCTCCGGATACGCTGATCCGCTACGGGGTGGCAGGCATGATGCAGATCCTGGACCCGTATTCCGTGTTCATGGAACGACAGCATCTGGCCAACTTCACCATCCACACCCAGGGGCATTACGGCGGATTGGGATTCCGCATACAGCGCGTCTACCCGGACAGCGTCATCGCCGTATGGGCCCTGCTGCACGAGAACACACCTGCGGCCCGGGCCGGCGTACGCTCCGGTGATTTCATCGTGGCCATCAACCAGACCAGTACCCGGCACATGAGCGTCGGTGACGCCGCGGACTCCATGCGCGGGCCTCCGGGCACACCGGTTACCCTGTCGTTGCAGAGAGCCGGTGTCCCAGAGCCCTTCCAGCTGACCATCAAGCGCGAGGAAGTGCAGACACAGAGCGTCCGTCTGCATACCCTCTTCCCCGAGGGCACGGGATACATCAAACTGGACCGGTTCCAGAGCAATACGCACAGAGAGGTCCGGGACGCCATCCACGCGCTTCAAGCCCAGGGTATGGAACGGCTCATTCTGGACCTGCGGGGCAATGGCGGTGGATATCTGAAGGAAGCCATCAAAGTGGCCGACCTCTTTTTGCCGCAGGATCACCTGGTTGTGTTCACCGCCGGACGCGCCCTGCGGGACACCACCCGGTATTACACGGAAACACCGCCGGTGCTCAAGGACAAACCGTTGCTCGTCATGGTGGACCAACGCTCCGCGAGCGCTTCGGAGATCGTCGCCGGCGCGGTGCAGGACTGGGATCGAGGTCTGGTCCTGGGTTCCCCCACCGCCGGCAAAGGCTCGGTGCAGCAGACCGTGCAGATCGGCGATCAGGCTGAACTCAAACTGACCATGGCGGCCTGGCATACCCCCTCGGGACGCTCTATCGACCGCCGTATACGTCGGGACTCAACCCTGGTCAGCGACGAAGAAATGATGTTCACCACCCGCATTCTGGGACGCACCGTGCATGGCAATGGCGGTATCACCCCGGACATCGCAACGGAGGGGCGCCGGTCCACCCCGTTGTACAACCAACTCAGCGGCTGGCACAATCAGAACAGCCAGTTTTTCCACTTCGCCCGCGAGTACCACCTGCATGATCCGGATGTCGATGCCGGCTTCCGCGCCACCGACGAAACGCTGACCAAGTTCCAGACCTTTGTCGAAAACCGCGGTTTTGAATACGTCAGCGAGGCGGAGAGACCTCTCCTGTCACTGCAGGACAAGATGAAGGACGATCCCGACCTGGAGCGGCTCAAGGCCCCCCTGGAGACCTTGTTCCAGGAGCTGGCCACCGTGAAGGAGGGTCATTGGGAAGACAACGCAGCGCTGCTCAAGTGGAAGCTCAGCTACGACATCCTCGAGAAGAACCTGGGCGAACGCGCGGCCATAGCTTACGACGTCACTATGGATCCCCAGATCGAGCGGGCTCGTCAGGTGCTGGAATCCGATGCCAAATACCACGACTGGTTCCAGCATGAGGAAATCGGCATAACGGGTGAAGCCGTGGCCGGCGGCAAACAGCTGGAAGCGGATCGATAAGCCGGATCGACGCAGGACAAAGCGGATCAACGCGGACAACCTGCAGGCATGTTGTCCGTCTATCCTCCCGCGCTGCCGGATTGATCCCATCGCGGCGCCGGGCTGCCCGAGTGAAATGGCGGAAATGGCGGCCCGGCCCGGCGGCAGGTCTCTTGCAAGAGTTCGGCATACACACATGACAGGTTCACAACGCACTCATCGTCTACCCTCCTGGCTCAAGGCCACGGCTCCCGGCAGCCGCAGCTATGTCGAGCTCAAGTCGCTGGTCAACCGGCTCAGCCTGCACACGGTCTGCCAGAGTGCGCGCTGTCCCAACATGGGCGAATGCTGGGGACAGCGTACGGCTACGTTCATGATCCTGGGTAACACATGTACTCGCAGCTGCGGGTTCTGTGCCATCGCCACAGGCCAGCCGGCGCCGGTGGACGAGGAAGAGCCCGATCGTGTGTCCCAGGCGGTGGCGGCTCTGCAGTTGCGGCACGCCGTGATCACCTCGGTCACGCGGGATGACCTTCCGGACGGGGGTGCAGCAATCTTCGCCCGTACCATTCGAGCGCTGCACGAACGTTGTCCGGAGACCACGGTCGAGATTCTGATTCCGGATTTCGGCGGAGATCGCACGGCCCTGGCGGTCGTCCTGGACGCGGGGCCGCACATCCTGAACCACAATGTGGAGACGGTGCCGCGCTTGTATGCACAGATGCGGCCTCAGGCTCGGTATCGACGTTCGCTGGAACTGCTTGACCGGGCCCGGGCGCTAAGCCCGGCGGCCACCAAGTCGGGCGTCATGCTGGGCGTCGGCGAACAGCCGGAAGAGGTGGGCACGGTGATCGAGGATCTGCGGTCCGCGGGCTGCCAGATCCTCACGCTGGGACAGTATCTGAGTCCCTCCGATGCGCACGTTCCCGTACACCGTTACGTCACACCCATCGAATTTGACGAATGGCGACGTTACGCTTTGGCACGCGGTTTCCGGCATGTCGAGTCGGGTCCTCTGGTGCGCAGTTCGTACCATGCGGCTCTGCAGCTGGACCAGGCCTCGGTAGCGGCCACAAGCAACCGGAAGAACCCGGATCCCGCCGTTCGCACAGATCCCGCAACCAGGGCGCCCCTGCCGTGAACCGGGACGCTGTCGAAAGGTCCACAGCCATTTCTTCGCGCCCGCTCAACCACACCTTTTTTAAGGATGAACACGAGTCCTCATGAACCTCGACAGCCAGTCCATGCAGAGCTACCTGGTGCGCAAGCGTCTGATCAAGGACACCGATGCGCCGCCGCGCGTCACCCAGATCGGTGACGGCATGAAGAATCTGGTATACCTGGTTACCACACCGTCCGAACGCTTGATCGTCAAGCAGGCTTTGTCGCGCGTGCAGGTCAAGGAACGCTGGTGGATCGACCGCAGGCGCATTTTCGCGGAGAACAGCTGCATCAAACTGCTGCACCAGATCCTGTCTCCCGCCGTGTTGCCGGAAGTGCTGCTGGAAGATCGAACGGACTTCATCCTGGTAACCACGGCTCCAGCGGATACGGCGGTTCTGTGGGAGGACGACCTGGAAAGCGGTCGCATCGATCTGCAGGTTGCCGTCCAATGTGGCGAGTTGCTGGCAACCGTGCACAACGAGACGTTCCGGAACAAGGAGATCCAGCCGCAGTTCACCGAGACCAAGGCCTTCGAGCAGATGCGGTTGGAGCCGTATTACGAGCGCATCATACGGGCCTATCCGGACATGCGCAAAGTGATCGAAGAACAGACCCAGGCACTGACCCGGGAGGCCTGCTGCCTGGTACTGGGAGATCTGCGTCCGCGTAACGTGCATATCGTCAATGGCCGGGTGTATCTGGTGGATTTCGCCATGGCTCATTACGGATGCCCTTCGTTCGATCTGGCGTTCTATGCCACCGACATGTGCGTCAAAGCCATGAACAACAGCACCCAGAAGGCTGCCTATCTGGAGGCCGTCAACGTCTTCTGGAATGCCTATTTCCAGCATGCCCGGTATGACAGCGTTCAGGATACGGCCCGGCTGGCCGTGTGCGATCTCGGTTGCCAGCTGCTGGCAGTCACAGATGGACGCCAACCGCAGATGCTGCCGGACGAACACACGACCGAGTTGTCGCGTCGCATGGCGCAGAGCCTGCTGTTCACCCGTCTGGAACACATCGAGGACATCACCGAATTCATCACCCGAACGTTGATCGACGGTTGACCTGGGGCCGCGCCATCCTACCCCTGGCACGGCCCCACGGCCCATCACGCGGATCCATGGCAGGCTGCACCCCGCTCCGTGCCGTGGCCGCAACACCTCCGGTCGCACCGAGTCCTTTGTATGAGCGTACACCCTGAGATATACGATGTCATCGTAGTGGGCGGCGGTCACGCCGGTACCGAAGCCGCGCTGGCCGCGGCCCGTATGGGCGCGCGCACGCTGTTACTGACGATGAACCTGGATACCATCGGGCAGATGTCGTGCAACCCGGCCGTCGGCGGTATCGGCAAGGGCCACATGGTCAGGGAGATCGACGCTCTGGGCGGGCAGATGGCCCGGAACACGGATCTCACGGGCATTCATTTTCGTCGCCTGAACACCAGCAAAGGACCCGCGGTACGCGCCTCGCGCGCGCAAGCCGACAAGAAGGCGTACCAGACGGAGTTGAAATACACCTGCGAGCTCCAGGCCAGTCTCGAGCTGCGTCAGGGATTGATGGAAGAGCTTCAGGTGGAACGCGGGCAAGTGTGCGGCATCCGGGTGAAAGGTGGCATGTCATACCGAACTCACAAGGTCATCCTCACCACGGGCACCTTTCTGCGGGGCAGGATACACGTTGGCAGCCACACCTACAGCGCGGGAAGAGCCGGAGACCGCGCCGCCGACCGCGCCGCCCACTGTCTGACGGCGTTGGGATTCGAGCTCGGGCGTCTGAAGACCGGAACGCCCCCCCGGCTCAACGGTCGGTCGGTGGACTTCGCGGCTCTGGTGGAGCAGCCCGGAGACCACCCTCCGCGCCCCTTTTCCCATCATGGCCCTCCCATCGGTCAGCCCCAGGTCTCCTGCTGGGTTGCCTACACCACCGCGGAGACCCACGCGTTGATCATGGCCCATCTGTCCGAATCCGCCATGTACAGCGGTCAGATACAGGCTGTCGGCCCCCGGTATTGCCCCTCCATCGAGGACAAGGTGGTTCGCTTCAGCGACAAGCCCCGCCACCAGTTGTTCCTGGAGCCGGAAGGCCTGCGCACGGCAGAGTACTACCTCAACGGCCTGTCCATGAGTCTGCCCGAGCCCATACAATATCGGGTCGTGCATTCGGTGCCCGGACTGGAGCGGGCCGTACTCATGCGCCCGGCCTATGCCATCGAGTATGATTTCGTTCCACCGACGCAGATTCACGCCCATCTGGAAACCCAGCGCATCAAGGGCCTCTACTTTGCCGGCCAGATCAACGGTACCACCGGATACGAGGAAGCCGCTGCCCAGGGTTTGATGGCCGGCATCAACGCCGTCTTGCAGCTGCGCGGTGAAGAGCCGTTCATCCTGGACCGGGCCAGCGCATACATCGGCGTCATGCTGGACGACCTGGTGACCAAGGGAACGGATGAGCCGTACCGCATGTTCACCTCGCGGGCCGAATACCGTCTGCTTTTACGGGACGACAACGCGGATATGCGGCTGACGGAACACGGCCGGCGATTCGGACTGGTGGACGATGCCACCTACGCGCAATTCCTGGACAAGAAACGGCGGGTGGCCGCCGAACTGGAACGGCTGCAATCAACCCGGGTGCGTCCCACGGATACCGTGCTGACCCTGTTGCGGCAACGGGGCACCCAGGAGATCCGGGAGGCCGTGCTGTTGTCGGAGCTGCTGCGCCGTCCGCAGATCCGCTACGAAGACGTGGAGCGTCTCGCCCCGCCTTCCCGGCCGCTAGCCCCTGACATGGCCGAGCATGTGGAGGCGAGCATCAAATATGCCGGTTACCTGGAACGCCAGGAAAGCCAGGTGGCAAAGTTGAGGCGCCTGGAGGAAACCCCCATCCCCCCGGACTTCGACTACTCCCGGGCAAGCTTGAACATGGCCCATGAAGCCCGGCAGAAGCTGAACCAGGTGCAGCCGCGTACCCTGGGACAGGCATCGCGCATTCCTGGCGTCACCCCGGCTGATGTCACCAACCTGATGCTCATCCTCCATGTCCGCGGCCGGGAGGAGGAGGCCGCCGGGTGAACGCAGAGGCGCTACAGGCCCTGTGTCTCGGGCCATACACACTGGAACCGGCCGATCCCTCCATGCCGATCATGACGCTGGCTCCCATGGACGGTATCGGTAACCGGGTCTACCGCTTGCTCTGCGCCCGGCTGGGCGCACGCATCGTGGGCGCCGGATTCTTGCACTGCCGTGCCATGCATGCCGCTGATTTCCCGGACACCTTCGCCTGGGACTACGCCGATCTGCACGAATACCGCTCCTCTGTTCCGGCACTATTGGTTCCACAGATATCCGGCAACGATCCCGCTCTGATCGCTGCCGGCGCCCGACGCCTGGAGGCACTGGGCGCGCCGGTTGTCGATCTCAATTTCGGCTGCTCGGTACCGCGTGTCACCGGCAAGGGAGCGGGCGCCGCCCATCTGCTGGACCTGGACCGGCTGTTGACCACGGTCCGTCAGACGGTTGAAGCGGTGGACATCCCGGTTACGATCAAGACCCGGATCGGCTGGGACCACACCTCGATCAACATTCTGGATGTGGTCCGTGGGGTCGAGGATGCCGGCGCCCGGGCCGTCGCCATCCATGCGCGGACGGCCGTGCAGCGTTATGAGGGCCGAGCCGACTGGACCTGGATCGCCCGGGTGCGCGAGATATCCTGCTTGCCGATCATCGGTAACGGCGATGTGCGCTCACCCCAGGACGCGGTCCTGATGCAACAGCGGACCGGTTGCGATGCGGTTATGATCGGCCGGGCTGCCGTATCCAACCCTTGGATATTCGCCGGCCGAACCCATGTCAGCCTGACCGAACGCATCGATCTGGCCATCTGGCAGATAAAGGAGATGGTAGAGTTCAGGGGAGAACCCATCGGGGTTTTGGCGACGCGCAAGCATCTGGCCGCCTACTTCAGCCATTTACCCCGAAATTCCCCCTTGCGTCAACAGATGCTGACCACCACCTCTGCGGACGATCTGATTCGATTGATGCGCACCTGGCGCCGCTCTCCTGACCTTGTGACCTGCGAAACACAGGCCCAGGCCAGTCCACCGGGTGCCCTGCTTGCCTCCAGCAAGCCGAGTGGTTAGCATCTCAGGCATCCTGGCAGCCACCCCGGCCTCCCTGACCGTTCCGCAACCGACGCCTACGAGCCATCGCTTTATGATCAAGTTCGTTTTCCTGATCGTCTCTACCCTTTCCACCGTGGCCTGCCAGAGCGCTCCCGACCCCATTTCCGTCCGCGTCTACCCCGCGGTCCTGGCGGCGGACGCCGGAGCGATGGCTACCGCATGGGACAGCGTCGTGTTCGAGGGCAGCCCACGCGCCGCCGCGGGCACGTACTGTATTGCCCCCGAGCCTCTGTTCACCGAATGGAACATCATCGCTTTCCACCCGGCCCAGCAGCCTGACGGCCAGGTGGCGCTCACGGTACGGCTGAACGCTTACGGCGCCCGTAGACTGGGCCGGTTCACCGCAGAACCGGAAAATCAGAAAAAACCACTGGGCGTCCGCATCGATGGTGAGTGGGTCGATTTCTTCCCGGTTCTGACCCGCCTGGACAACAGCATTACGCTGTACGGGTTCACTCAGGCTCAGGCGCAGGCTCTGCGCACCTATCTGGACAGCAAATAGCGAGGATGCCATGAAAATCCAGTCCGTAGAAGTCGTTCGAATTCAACACCCCGCCACATCCGTTCCCTCGAGTACTCCCCGTCGGCCGGCCTGGACCACTTCCGCGGAAGTCGCCAATCCCATGTCCGGATTCCCCCGCTTCAAGGCACATCGCAGCCTGTACGGTCCTCGCCAGTGGCCCTCGTTCGCGGTCAAGGTAACCGCCGAAGACGGCACCTGGGGACTGGGCACCGGCAATGGCCGGCCGGCGGCCGCCGTCATCACGGATGCCTTCGCGCACATCCTGGAGGGCGAGGAGTGTCTGGCCATAGAGAAACTCTGGGACATGATGTTCCGCGTCTCCAAACCCTTCGGGACGCCGGGCATCGCCACGGTGGCCATCAGCTCGGTGGACCTGGCCCTGTGGGATCTGGCCGGAAAGCTGCAGCAACGGCCGGTGTACGAACTCATCGGCGGACCCGCCAGAGACCGGATTTTCACCTATGCCACCGGCAATGACGTGGACTGGTACCGCGAACTCGGTTTCCGGGCTTTCAAACTCGCCTGCCCCTATGGTCCGGCAGATGGCCTGGACGGTCTGGAACGCAACGAGGAATTCGTGGCCCGCGCCCGGGACGTCATCGGCGACAACGCCGAGTTGATGCTGGACTGCTACATGGCCTTTGACGTGGAATACACCGTGCGCCTGGCCGAGCGCCTGCGACCTTATCGTCTCAAGTGGATCGAGGAATGCCTGATTCCGGAAGACATCGAAGCACACCGGGCCTTGCGGTCGCGGTTACCCTGGCAGTCCCTGGCCAGCGGCGAGCATATGTATACCCGCTTCCCATACCAGCAGATGATCAAGTACGACTGTCTGGACATCCTGCAGCCGGACATCCACTGGGTCGGCGGCCTCAGCGAATGCGTGCGCATCTGCCACATGGCCGCGGCTGCCGGTAAAACCGTATGCCTGCACGGCGGCGCGCTCAACCCCTACGGCCTGCACCTGACCTGGGCCATGCCCAATACGCCCTGGGGCGAATATTTCGTCGGCTCCGCCCCGGGCGTGCCTCTGCAGGAGGCCGCCGGATCAGGATCGCCGGTACCCCGTGACAGCCACATCGATTTCCAGCCCGGCGAACCCGGCTTCGGGCTGAGAATCAAAGAGGAGTGGTTGTCCCCGTTCTGGACCTGACGGACACGCCGCAAGCAGGCATCCATCCATACATACCACGCACCCATCAACCTGGCACGTTTCTCACAGAAAGGCGATATCATGGTGAACAAGCTGGCGCGCGGCATCCTGCCGGCACTCTGCACTCCGTTCGACGACAGCGGCACCTCGGTGGCTCTGGAACGCGTCCAACCCCTCATACAGCACCTTCTGCAAGCCGGCTCCGCGGGCTTCTTCGTCTGTGGCGGAACCGGAGAAGGCAAGGCCATGACCACCGACGAGCGCAAAGCCATGGCCGCCGCGGCCATCCAGGTCACCGCTGGACAGGTGCCGGTCATCATCCAGGTTGGCGCCACATCCACCGACAACGCCGTGGAGCTGGCCCGGCACGCCGCTGAGGCGGGGGCAGACGCCGTGGCCTCGGTGGCTCCCGTGGACGCGCCCGGCGACCTGCAGGCCGCCGTGCGTCATTACGCCGCTATCGGGGCCACCACGGATCTGCCGTTCTACGTCTACTGGCTGGCCCAGGACGCGGACCGCAGGGTTACGGCCGAGCAATACCTGGACGCCATGGCCGCTGTCCCCAATTTCTGCGGAGTCAAGTTCACGGACACCAATTTCTACCTCTTCCAGCAGCTCGGTGACCTGAGTGACGGGCGCCTCAACATGATTTCCGGACCGGATGAGATGTGCGTCGCCGGCATGGTCATGGGCAGCGACGCGGCCATCGGCTCCACGTACAACATCATGCCACGGCTCTTCGTCGGCATGCGGCAGGCCTTCGAGACGGGTGATATCGCGGCCGCCATGCAGGCTCAGGTCAAGGCCAATCGCGTCATTCGCCTGCTGTTCCTGGCCGGCAATGCCTCCGGCGGGACCAGCGGCGCCATGGCTGCCCTGAAATGCATGCTGACCTGGCGGGGACTGCCGGTGGGACCGCCGAGGATCGTGGGCTCTCTGGACGCCCAGGGTGAACAGGTGCTGCGTTCCGGTCTGGACGCGCTGGATTTCGACGTGGCCTGAATCAGCGCCGGCGAGAGGCCTCCAGCCCCGGCCTTGCTGAGAGACGCGTGCCGTTACCCGCTTGTCCGGCACGCGTCTCCCTGTCTGCGACAGGTACCCTGCACTACTGTAGCTACTGAAAGAGCTCGCCGTCGTAACGCGCGAACTGGCGCACGTACTCTTCGTCCAGTTCGGCCCCTACCCCCGGTGCATCCGGAAAGACCACGTGACCGTTCTGCACGATGGACTGATCCAACGCCAGGTGCCCATCCCAGGTATCGTCATCGAAGCGGTGATATTCCAGCGCCAGGAAATTGGGTACGCTGGCGCATACATGGCTGTCGGCCAG
This sequence comes from Candidatus Latescibacterota bacterium, assembly GCA_007136405.1. GTDB lineage: Bacteria > Latescibacterota > UBA2968 > UBA8231 > UBA8231 > SLHA01. Next base: position 1,089 of record SLHA01000122.1, on the reverse strand, counting down.
CGTGCTCAGGGGACCGCTGTTGTTGTGCGGCGCGAACGGCACGTAGTAGATTTCCGCCATGTTGGCGATCTTGCGGCATTCCGACAACCCTCCACACTTGGATATGTCCGGCATGATGATGTCCGCGGCCTGCTTCTGCAGCAGCTCGCGGAAGCCGTGCCGCAGGTACAGATTCTCGCCCACACAGATCGGTGTGCGCGTGCCCGCTGTGATCTTGGCCAGGGCATCGATGTTTTCCGGTGGTACCGGCTCCTCCAACCACATCAGGTTATAGGGCTCCAGGGCGTGCGCCAACTTCATGCCGGCGTACCCGTCATAGCGGCCATGGAGGTCTATGGCCAGGTCCATATGAGGACCGATAGCGGCGCGAATCTGGGCCACCTGGTCCACCATGGATTGCAGTTCGTCCGGCGTCACGGACCAGTTCCAGCGGTCCAGCTTGTGCGGGTTGTTGGCATCATCCAGATCGAACTTGATGGCATTGAACCCCCGCTCACGGACCTGCTGGGCCCGTTCCTGGTAGTCGGCGTGGGCACTGTCCACGTATAGACGCACACGATCGCGAAACTGTCCTCCTAACAGCCGGTACACGGGCACTCCCAGCGCCTTGCCCGTCAAATCCCAGAGTGCCACCTCCAGACCGCTGAGAACGGAGATTCCCAGACCGGACATCCCGCCGCGAAAGATATAGGCATGCCTTATGCGCTCGAAACAGGCATCGACATCCATGGGGTTGTGGCCGATGAGCAGGCTTTTCATGGATTCCAGGGTTCCCCGCCATCCCTGATCCACATGACTGCATTCGCCGGTTCCGTATATGCCTTCATCCGTATACACACGAATGTAGTGGTAGCGGGCATCGGCGGTCTTGATGTCGGTGATTTTCATCTATGCTCTCTCCTCTGTAGGCGGGCCGCGGCATGCCGGCAGGAACAGAAACGCGCCATCGGGCCCGCGGAATGGCATCGATCCGAGGCGCGTGGACTTATGGGGCCGGGTCCATCAAAGGCCTCGGTCGCGCGGAACGACACCGGGAACACGGTAGTTGGTATGCAGGTACAAGGGCTGAAGGCGGAGCCGGAAAGGGCT
>SLHA01000047.1 GCA_007136405.1 Candidatus Latescibacterota bacterium | reverse complement strand
GTTGTAGACCTGTTCGTAGGGCGTCCCGATACCCTTGGTCAACAGACCGTGGGCGCCCATCATGTCGCCGTGATCCGCCGTGAAGACGACGATGGTGTCCTGCTCCATGCCGGTTTCGGTCAACGCCTGGAGCAGGCGTCCGAACTCGTGGTCCAGGAAGGTGATGACAGCCCAGTAGCTGGCCGTGATGCGTTGCCAGTCGGAGGCTCCCAGGCTATCCCAGACCGCCCGCAGGCGTCGCACCACATCCGGTTTTCCTTCAAGGTCGTCCAGCAGGCTGGCCGGCAGCTCGATGGAGTCCGGATCGTACCGTTCATAAAACCGTCTGGGGGGAACGTAGGCATCGTGGGGTTCGGTGGTGGATACGACGCAGCAGAAAGGATCGCGACAGCCTTGTCGGCGGTGAAGAAAATCGATGCCGCGGTCGAACGCAGGATGGGTTTCCGGGCCGTCACTGACGGCGGCCAGCGGGTAGTCCCGGTATCCGGGGTGTGCCAGGGACAGTTCGGTGCCGGGAAGGGCCCGGCCGCGCCCGTTGCCACAGCGCAGGTCGAACTCATGCCAGCCGAAATCCTCCAGACGGTTACTCTGTTCGACGTGCCACTTGCCGAAGTACGCGTTACGGTAACCGGCCCGGGCCAGATGTCGGGAGAAAAACGGACAGCGCGACGCCGCGATGTCGACCCATTCGGGCCTCTGTGTGTGGGTGCAGTCCCACACGCCGTGGGTGGATGGAAACAGGCCGGTCATCAGCGATGCGCGCGCCGGCGAGCAGATGGCATTGGTGGTGTAGTAGCGGTCGAACCGGACGCCGTCGGCGGCCAACCGGTCCAGGTTGGGCGTCAGGCAGCGCGGATCGGCGACTGCCCTGGCGTTGGTGTGGTCCGTGATCACGAACAGGATGTTGGGCCGCTTCGACATGAGACCTTCCTTGAGTTGACAGGCTGGCAACACCGGAGCGGAACTCACGGCGTGGAGGCGGTGACGTGCAAATGACCGGCATGCAACTCATGCTGTCCACACCGGGCCTGCACCCGATGCGTCTACAGTAGCGGTGCGAATACCTGGACCGGCACGGTTTCTCCTGCTGCTGCGCGTTGGCCGGGTTGCAGGACGGCGATGCCATTGACGCCCAGCATGGAAGTGAGCATGTGCGAACCCTGGGCAGAGGGCAGGCTGACGCGCATCTGACCATCAACGGTCCGCAGGACGGCGCGCATGAAATGCGGGCGATCTCCAGGATTGTCCACCGGCTGGTCGAGCCTGGCGGCGACAGTGGGCAGGCACCAGGAAGCTTCCGCCTGTCCCGCGGCCTTGCGGATCGCGGGAAGGACGAACTGCAGGAAAGACACCATGCTGGATACCGGATTTCCAGGAACTCCGAAATAAGGTTTGTCGCGCAGCATACAGAAAAACAGGGGTTTGCCCGGTTTCATATGCACACGCCACAAGACAGTCCGGGCGCCCAGGTCGTCCAGTACCTTCTTGACATAGTCGTACTCGCCTACGGAAACGCCGCCGGAGGACACGATCATGTCGGCGTCCAGGGCGGATACCACTGCCTGCCGTATATCCTTTTCACGGTCACGGGCGATGGGCAGCATGACCGGTTCGGCACCGGTGGCGCTGGTCAGCGCGGCCAGCGAATACGAGTTGCAGTTGACTATCTTGCCCGGTTCGAGCTGCTGGTCGATTTCCACCAGCTCATCGCCGGTAGAGAGGATTGCCACGCGCGGCCGCCGGAACACGTGCACAAATGCATGCTGGACGGCGGCCAGCATACCCACTTCGCCCGGTTCGCATCGCGTGCCCGAGCGCAGGATCACGCTGCCGCTGGCGATGTCCTCGCCGCGCCGGCGAATGTTGGCGGCGCGCGGTTCCGGACGCAGAATGTGGATGGTGCTGCCCGCCTTCGGCGCGTCAGCCTGGGTGTACTCGACCCGGACCACGGTGTCGGCGCCGTCGGGCACCGGGGCTCCGGTCATGATCCGGGTGGCCTGGCCGGCGCCGACCGTCCGTGTGCCCACCCTGCCGGCCGGAATGTCGTCTACCATGACCAGGGCCGCCGGGGACTCCGGTGTTGCTGCGGCGATGTCTTTGCAACGCACCGCGTACCCATCCATGGCCGAGTTGTCCCACGGCGGTGTATCCGCGCCGGCTTCCACGTCCTCGGCCAGCACCCGGCCCCGCGCCGCCAGCAGGTCGACACGTTCGCCGCCCAGAGGCTTGATGTGGTCCAGAATGAGCGCGAGAGCCTGTCCGGGAGACAGCATTTTGTCGGCATCGGTTTGCATGGCGGGCATCCCTCCTGCATCGGTGTGGTCGGCGGCGCAACAACCGGACCGCTCCGGACGCGTGCCGGAGCGGTCCTCAGGACGATACTGGACGTCAATCCCGTTCGCGGGTGTCGGCAGTCTGCGGTTGCTCCGTGGCCGCTGCCTGGCCTCTGCCGTTGAGGCCGAAGAGACGGCGCACCGTGTCCAGGCAAGACTGTCCGTCCGTAGTGTCGGCGAATCCACGCATCTGAACCAGCGGCTGGTGCAACAGTTTGTTGGCATAACCCCGCAGAATGCTCTCGACCAGTTCGCGCTCGGCCGGCGAAAGCTGCTCCAGTTTGGTGTTCCAGCGTTGCAGCTCGGTCTGGCGAAGCCTCTCGGCATGCGCCATCAGCTCTCGAATCAGGGGAGCGGCCGACAGGGTCTTGTGCCAACTGATGAAGCTGGACAATTCCTCCCGTATCAGCGTCTCCACCTTGCAGATTTCGTTTTCGCGTTCACCGCGGTTGGCTGCCACCACGACGTCCAACGCATCGATGTCGAACAGGTGGACGTTTTCGATGGTCCGGGCCGCCGGATCGATATCGCGCGGGACGGCAATGTCGATCAGGAACAACGGACGACCCTGCCGTTGCCGGGCAGCTTGCTGCAGCATGGCTGCATCGATCACGAATCCGGGAGCGGCGGTCGTGGAGATGACGATGTCCGCTGCGGTCAGGTGATGCGGAATATCCTCAAACGGGACGGCCCGGGCGCCCACTCGACACGCCAGATCACCAGCGCGCGTGGCCGTCCGGTTGGTGACCAGCAACTGGCTGACGCACGCGTCCAGCAGATAGCGGGCAGTGAGTACGCCGGTTTCGCCGGCCCCGATCAGAAGCGCGGTACAACCGGTCAGGCGGTCGAAAACCCGACCTGCCAGCTCCACCGCGGCCGAGCTGACGGATACCCGGCCGCGGCTGATGTCGGTTCGGCTGCGCGCCAGTTTACCCACGCTGAGGGCGCGCTGGAAGAGTTCGTTGATGAGGATGCCGGCGGTGTCGCAACGCTGCGCCTGTTCCAGCGCGCAACGCACCTGACTGGTGATCTGTGATTCGCCGATGACCAGAGAGTTGATGCCGCAGGCCACCCGGAACAAGTGCTCGGCGGCTTCCCCGCCCCGCAGGACATAGCTGTGCGGCTTGAGGCGATCCACATCGACGCCGCGTGTTTCCTGCAGAAAACTTCGCAACCCGTTAACGCAGCCATGGGCTCCGGCAAGATAGAGTTCGAAGCGGTTGCAGGTGCTGATGATGGCGGCTTCCGTGAACCCGTAACCGTGCACGAGCCGGAGCAATGCTGCCGGTTGGGCATCCGAAGGTATGGCAACCTGCTCGCGGATGCGCACCGGAGCGGTTCTATGGTTGAGTCCGAAGGTGACGATATCCACGGTGTCGTGCGTGCTGGAGTGCGAGATAAGTGTCTGCGCCTGTCTGCAAACCCGGCCGGGGGCGCCCGTAAGGGTCTTCCGACCGGCATGCCTGTTCCGGGTCAACGATGTACACCGGGGACCGGCACGAGCAACTACACGGCTGCCTGCGAGCCAGGTTCGCTTCCCGAATAACATAGCCATTCGGCCGTCCATGGAAAGACGGCACACCGGGGTGCGGGCCAGCCGGTGCAGTGGTGGTTCGATGGAAGCGACGGTATGGGGCCTGACGCGCCACCGTGATCGCCACACCCGTCGCCTGCATGGACGGTGTCCAAAGTCGCTGTACGCCGTGGGGGCTTTGGGCGCGTTACGGTCTCGATGGGGCTGAGCGTGGAGTTGCAGCGATATCGCCGATGTCTGCGCTCTATCGCTCTGCGTCTGGAGCAGCTGCAAAGGCGTGCACACATGCTGGACACGGCGCTGGTACTCCAAAGCGGCCCCTGAGTCTGTCGAGGCGTGACCGGGCGCTCAGCACCCCATACCGGTTCCCATCCGACAGGTGCTTACGGACCCTCTGAACCATGAGAAGTGGCTGCCGCACGGGAACTTTAGTGCACTGGTGCGCGTTTTGCCATAGTAGCATAACATAGCGGCCGGTGTTGCAGTTTGTCAATTATACATGGCGATTGGAGGATGATGGGAGCAATTACGGAACCGAAGCAGAAGCAGAGGATGCCGCGTGGTCAGAATAGTGAGGAGACCATTCTTCTGCGGTATTTTGCCGATATCGGCGAGGCCCAACCGCTTTCGCGCGAACGGGAACGGGAGTTGGCGGCACGGATAGCCGCCGGGGAGCTGGAGGCGCGAGACGAACTGGTGCGGGGCAATCTGCGTTTCGTCATCGAAGTGGCTCGTTCGTACCAGAATCGGGGCCTGTCCATGTCGGAATTGATCAGTGCCGGGAATCTGGGGTTGATCATCGCGGCGGAACGGTTTGACGGCAAGCGGGGATTCAAATTCATCTCCTACGCGGTATGGTGGATTCGTCAGTCCATCCTGCAGAGCATCGCCGAGAGCGGGCGCACGGTACGGCTGCCGCTCAATCAGCTGAGTCTCCTCAAGAATATCAACCGGGCCGCGCGCCAGCTGGGTCAGAACAGCGAAATAGAGCCCGGTTTTGAGGACATAGCGGCGGAACTGGATCTCGATCCTGAGCAGGTGCGTGACGCCGTTCTGGCCGGCCGCGTGCCGCGGTCACTGGATGCCGAATTGGAGGATGAAGATGACCGCAGCCTGTTGAGTATGCTGGCGGATGAGCAGGTGGAGGCACCGGACGCCAATGTATACGAGGATACGGCAAGGGAACAGATTCGCTTGGCGCTGGCGGGTCTCGATCCTCGCGAGCAGTATATCATGCGGCTGTACTTCGGCCTGGACGGAGAGGAAGCGTTGACGCTGGAGGAGATTGGGCGGAGTATGCAGTTGACCCGGGAACGGGTACGGCAGCTCAAGGAACGGGCGTTGAAGAAACTCAGAGACCCGGAGTGTTATCCGGCGTTGAGCGAACTGGTGGCGGATGCAGACTGAATCGACAGGCTGACAGCGGACAGCATCAGGAAGGCGAGCACAGCGGGTTGCCCGGACGGGCCGCCCGCTTTGTATTTGCATATCCCCAGTCATGACAGGGAACCCTGGTTCCGTCGCGGAGCGCAGGGCATATACCTATCCCGATGCTGTTGAGCCTCTCGACCCATGTTGATGCGACCCAACCGTAGCCTCGTCACGTCCCTGCTGCAGATCCGGGAGGGCGAAGCATGTCGCGTGGGGCTGATGCTCCTGTATTCCGTGGCTGCGGTTGGTGGTGTGATCATCACCGGGCAGCTGGTAAGCCGGGCTCTCTTCCTCAGCTCCTTACCGCAGGAGGCCATTCCGTACAAATATATTTTGCCACCGGTGGCGCTGGTACTGGCGTCGGCGGTACTGACGCGCGTTTCGGGCCGTTATCGCAGCGACCGCCTGATCATGGTCAGCTATTCCATGATGCTCGTCGGGGTGGGAGGGTTCTGGCTGTTGCTGCAGACCCCCTGGCGCAGTGGGTTCTGGGTTCTGTGCGCTTTGTTCGTCTACATCGATGTGATCAGTAGTCTGGTCATCCTGCAGTTCTGGACGTTTGCCGGCGAGATCTTCAATTCCATGGAGGCCAAGCGCCTTTTCGGACTGATCTCAGGCGGAAGCACCATTTCCAATGTGCTTTTCGGCGCTCTGATCTCCTGGATTTCGGCAGCGGTGGAGCCGGCGCATCTCCTGTTCATCGTGATGCTCAGCCTGGTGTTCTGCGTGGTAGCGGTGAGCCAGCTGAGCCGCCGGTACGATGAACTGCTGGTGGAGGCATCCGGACTGGAACAACCGGAGACCGAAGTGGACGAGGGGTCGTTGTGGGCGGATCTGCGCGACGTGTCGCGTGTCCCGCTGATTCGCTGCCTGGGTGGCATACTGGTCATGGTTGCCCTGGTCAGCAGCATCGGCGACTACCAGCTGGATCTGGCCTTGCAGGTCTACTTCGGCGACAACAGTCCGGCCATGGTGGGCTTTCTGGGCCGGTTCCGTCTGTGGGCGGGTATGGGCGCCGGCATGCTGCAGTTCCTGCTGGCCGGCCGTCTGATGGCTCGCTTCGGCGTCGTCGTGGTGCTGCTGCTGCTTCCCTCCTCCATGGTATTGGGCGCGGGAGGCATTCTGCTGACCGGTGGAGCGCTCTGGGCAGCGGCCACACCAAGGGCTTGTGATGTGGTCCTCAAGTACTCGGTTAACGATCCTGCCTACAATCTGCTGTTTCTACCGGTGGAGGCCGTCCGGCGGGCCAAAGCCAGGGCCATTCTGGACGGTATCGTCAAGCCCCCGGTGGTGACGGTCCTTGGGTTGGCCTTCCTCTGGGCCGGGCAGAGTGGAACCAGCACCATCGTCCACTGGGCCTACGCCATGCTGGCGCTGGTCGGTATCTGGTATCTCTTCGTGTTGAGTGCCGGCCGGCGGTATGTGACGGCATTGTCGCAGAGCATCCGTTTCCGCCGGCTGGATCCGGAACGGGAAACCATCGATCTCACGGATGAACGGGCGATCCAGGTGATCCGGCAGACGCTGCACACTCCCGAAGCGCCGCGTGTCATTCATGCCTTGACCCTGCTGCCCGGCTTACCCCGCACGGACTGGACCCCGCATGTAGCCATGCTGCTGGATCATCCGGATCCGGAGGTACGCATGATGGCACTGCGTCATCTGGGCCAGAGTGGCGCTGCCATCTATGCTGAAGAGGTCGTCGCACGACTGGACGACGACCATGAAGGCGTGTGCGCCGCGGCGGTGGAAACCCTCTGCGCTCTGGGTAAGCTGCGCGTGATCAACCGCGTCCTTCCATATCTGGAGGATTCGAAGCCGCGAATACGGGCCGCCGCAGTCCTGGGACTGATCAAGCACATGGGACTGGATGGTTTTCTGCATGCCGGCGAGCATCTCAAGGCGATGCTTACCAGCGACGACGTGGCGGCCCGGCGCGAGGCGGCGCGGGTTCTGGGGGAGTTGCACGTACCGAGCTTCTATCATCCGCTGATCACCCTGCTCGAGGATGACAGCACGGATGTGCAGGTGGCTGCCATTCGTGCCGCGGCTGAGATCCGTGCTCCCGAGCTTATCCCGCATCTGACGCCGAGGTTGGCCCATCCCATCACTCAGTGGTACGCCACCCAGGCTCTGTCCAGTTGCATCGGCCGGCATCTGGAGCGTCTGGAATCGCTGCTGGATCATTCTGCTGGTTCCACCGAGGTGCGGCGCCAATTGGTGTACCTGCTTCGCTTCCACCCCTCGCCGCGATCGGTGAAACTGCTTTGTGTGGAAGTGTCCAGCCAGGATGAGCGCCTCCGAGCCATGGCATACGGTTCGCTTATGGTGCTGCAGGCGCACGGCATACCCATGCAGACGTCGCCCTTACGGGAGGCCCTGCAGCGGGAACTGCACCGTGCCCACGAACTGCACATGGTGCGGCGGGATCTGCAGGGTGTGGATCTGCTGCTCGATGAGGCGCTGCAAGAACGCATCGACCAGGCCAAGACACGCATCCTCATGCTGTTGGATCTGCTCTATCCGGAGGTGTCCTACGAATGGATGCGCGACGCCCTTGAAAACGGTGAAGGCAGGGACAACGCCACGGCGGTAGAGTTGCTGGAAAACCTGCTGGAGTGGGAGCTTCGCAACCAGCTGCTGCCGCTCTTTCAGCCTGAACGGGACGAGTTGCCGGAGGTGGCGGAAACGATACTTCGAATCACCCAGCAGGCACCGGAGGACAGGCTTCGGGAGCTGGCGCGTAACGAAGACGGCTGGCTGCGCGGCTGTGCGGTACGGGTGATGGGCGACAGGAAAATGATCGCTCTGATCGATGTGGTGCGGGAGATGGTGGACGATGATCACAGGCTTGTGCGTGAGAGCGCGGTGGTGGCACTGGCCCAGCTAGAGGACAACGGGCGCGGACCGGATCCGCCGCGGCGGCACGGCACGGGCATGGGTGCCGGAGCGGGGTTGGGGCTCCGGATCGGAACTGGTTCAGGAGACGAGCGCATGGCACTGTCCACTCTGGAGAAAGTGTTCTTCCTCAAGAGTGTGCCTCTTTTCGAGGACATTCCAGGCGAGGATATCGTCGGCATGGTACCCATCCTGCAGGAGGTGTCCATACGTCAAGGAGAGACCTTCATCCGCCGGGGCGATCCGGGTGACGCGCTGTACATCGTGGTGGCGGGTGAGATTCAGGTGCACACGGACAAGGGCAAGGATCTGGTCGTGCACGCGCGCGAGGTCATCGGCGAAAGATCCGTGCTGACCCGGCAGCTCCGGTCCGCCGACTGCACGGCGATGACCGACGTCGTGGTTCTGCGGGTGGACCACCAGGACTTCTGGCAGTTGATGGAGGAGCATCCCAAGATCACCATTCAGATATTGAAGGTGGTAGCGAACCGCTATATCTGAGCCGGCCTCCCTTGTTGTGCGAGGCAGGAGGGCACCGTATAATAAATACGCGCACGCTGGCCTGGAGTGGGTCCACCGGTGCCTTCAACGTGATGGCCAGGAGCATTCACCGGGGTCTGCGGCCCTTGTGGTCGCAATACGAAAGAGCCGGCCGCGGCGCCGCGCACATCGCACGGCACCCAATTTCGGGGAGCACCCACCGGGGCCCTTGGCCCTGGTTATCGCAGGCAGAAACTCGCGCACGGCGCCGCCGACGGCGCTGCCGAACTGCTCTGTAAGTCGTTTCGGTGCAATATGTTTCTCAGGAGAGAAGGAGCCATGAGGTATCGCAGGTTTCTTGCCGCGGTGTTGGCGGTGGCAGTGACCATGGGTCTGTCGGGATGCGGACGACAACGGGACGAGTCGGATCTCCGTGGCCTGGAGACTGTGAACCCCTCCAACCAACGGGTCGTTTTCTGGTACCAGCATAGCGGCGAACGCGAGGCCGCGCTACTGGAACTGATCGAACGTTTCAACCAGATCAACCCGCACGGCATCACGGTTCTGGGCGAATACATCGGCAGCCACGACGCCGTATACCACCGCATGCTCCTGCGTATGCAGAGCGGTCCGCTCCCCCAGCTGGTGGTGGCCTACCGCTACCAGGCCCAGGCTTACTATCGCAACAACGCTGTGGTGGATCTCACGCCCTACATCAACTCACCGCGGTGGGGGCTCAGTGCAACCGAACGGGCGGATTTTTTTCAGGAATATCTGGACCAGGATCGCATTCAGGATGTCCAGGTCGCCTTCCTGCCCAGTCGTTCCATGGAGGTGCTGTACTACAATGCGGACTGGCTGCAGGAACTGGGGCATGAATCGCCTCCGCGGAACTGGGAGGCGTTTGCTGCCATGTGCCGTCAGGCCAGGGAGCAGCCATTCAGCCGGGCGCTGGGCAATGGACCCAGCATGGGACTTGCCTTCGACGCGGATGCCAGCCGCCTGGCGGCCATGGTGTTCAGCCGCGGTGGCAACCTCATCGACCAGCACGGCTCCGCCTATACGCTGAACACCCCGTACATGCGGACCTCGCTGCAGATGCTGCGTGATCTCACCGCGGCGGATGCCGCCACCTTGATGTCGGGTGCATACCAGAAGCGAAGGGCCTTCAGCGAGGGCAGGGCGCTGTTCGTCATGCGTTCGTCGTCGGGGATGTCGCAATACCGTCATGCCGTGGCGGAAGGCGCGAATTTTACCTGGGAGATGGCACCAGTGCCTTACGAGCTCGATCTGCCGGTGCTGAATGTATACGGCGCCAGTCTGGCGGTCTGCACTGGCACACCCGCCCAGCAGCTGGCTTCCTGGCTGTTTGTCAAGTGGTTCACAGAACCCGAACAGCAGGAGGCATGGAGCCGGAGAAGCGGCTACTTTCCGGTACGTAGAAGCGTCGCGCGGGATCTGGAGTCGTTTTTCCGGCTGCCGTACGGACTGCTGGATCTCGGCCAGCCGGAGCCGTGGATCATCGGTTATGGTACCGTGCGTGAGATGATCGGGGAGGCCATGATCCAAGCCATCCAGGGAGACGACATCGCGGTCATCCTTCCCCGGCTCCAACAACAGGCCAATCGCAGCATAGAGCGCTGATCTGGATCAGCGGGGACGGGAAGGGAGCCTGTCATGATCGTCGATGCGCATTGCCATGCCTGGGAACGCTGGCCTTACCAGCCGCCGGTACCGGATGTCCACAGCCGCGGTCGGGTGGAGCAACTGCTGTGGGAGATGGACCGGAACGGGGTTGAACGAGCGGTGGTCGTGTGTGCCCGGATCGATGGCAACGCCGGCAACAATGCCTACGTGGCCCGCTGTGCTGCCGGAGCCTCCGGCAGGCTCGTTCAGTTCGCGGATGTCGACTGCAGCTGGAGCCGCGCTTATCACCAGCCGGGTGCGGCCGAACGCCTGGCTGGCGCGGCGGTCCACTACGGCCTCAAAGGCTTCACCCATTATCTGCGCGATGATCCGGCATGGTTCGACTCGGCGGAGGGGCGGGCGTTCTGGGCCCGCGCCACGGATCTCAATCTGATCGCCAGCGTGTCTCTGTCGCCACGCTGGCAGCCCGCTCTACGCCAGATGGCCGCCCGTTTCCCACGCCTGACCTTCCTGTGCCACCATATGGCCGGCGCGCGCGTGGACGATCCTTCCGGTATAGATGAAATTCGGGCCTCGGCGGTCCATCCCAACATCTGGATCAAGCTGTCCGGTTTTCATTATGTCGATGCCACCAGGTCCTGGGATTTTCCTCATGCCGGAGCCCGTGAGGTGGCGCGCAGTCTGTACGCCGCGTACGGTCCGGAGCGCCTTTGCTGGGGATCTGACTACCCGGTTGTGCGGTTCCACATGACCTACCAGCAGGCGCTGGAAGTGGCGCGCACCCATTGTGATTTCATCGCTGACAAAGATCAGGAGCTGATCCTGGGCGGTAACATGGAGCGCCTGCTGGAAGCGGCGGGATGACACCGCCGGATCGTCTGATCGTTTTGATGGAGATGGCGGCCAGCGGCGCTGCCAGATTGGCGGCCTGGCTGCGCTACCATCCCAGAGCGTAGCCGTCCCGGCGTGGATCCGCGCCGCCCATGAAGGCCCCGGACTCCGGATCAACGGCAATGGCCTGGCCACCCCCCAGGGAGGCATGCCAGTCCCCCAGCCGGGTCAAATCGTGGCCGCGTTTTTCCAGCTCTGTGAGCACGGCCGCGGGAATGCGGGTTTCCACGTCAACCGCGAAACCGGGGCGGCCGGTTTTGACCCGTGGGGCTTCTATGGCGGCCTGCACGTTCATGCCGTGATCCAGCACATTCATGAGCATCTGCGGCGTGGTCTGCAGGATGCCGTAGCTGCCTGGTGTGCCGATCAGCAGGCGCAGGCCCGCGTCGTCCCAGACCTGCACAGGGGACAGGCACATCTCGTTTTTCTTGGCCGGGCCGATGACGTTGGGGCTCTGAGGCTCCAGGTCGAACCAGCGCATGAAACCGTTGAGCAGTACACCAGTGCCGGGGACGACCATGGCCGAACCGAAGCTGGTGCCCAGGCTCTGCGTAACGGCAACAGCATTGCCGCGGTCATCGATGACGTCGAAATGCGTGGTGCATTCCTGCTTGACCTGCGCGCCGGGATCCCCTGCCTCGACGCGCGGAACTTTTCCGGGAGGGGTGTACCGCTCACCGCCAGTGTACTGGGCGCGGCCGGTGATCAGGGCCCTTCTGGAGGCGGTATAGCGGCGGTCCAGCAACGCTGCCGTGGGCGGGTCCGCCACCGCGGCGTACCTGATCCGGTCCGCCATGGCCAGCTTGGTGGCCTCGATGAACCGGTGGAGAGTGTCGACGGTATTGTGGCCCATGGCGGCTAGTTCATAGCCCTCCATGATGCCCATGGTCTGGAGGATCTGGATGGCCTGACAGGGTGGTGGGGGGGCATAGATGCGCCGCCCGCGGTAGTCTGCGTGAACTGGGTCCACCCAGACAGGCCGGAACTGCCGCAGGTCATCCTTGGTCAACACGCCGCCGGCCTGCTGCACATGGTCGACCATCCGGTCCGCCAACGCGCCCTGGTAGAATACCTCAGCCCCGCCTTCGGCGATCATGCGCAGGGTTCGGGCCAGATCGGCCTGGATCAACACACTGCCTGGCAAAGGCGCGGTGCCCTGTGGCAGAAACGCGGAGACGCTCGCCGGGAAACGCTGTAGATCCGCGGCGCTGCCGGCAAAGAATGCGTGGTTCTTCACGGTGAGAGCAAAGCCGCGTTCGGCGTACTCGATAGCCGGCCGGAAAACCTCGTCCAGAGGCATGCTGCCCAGGCGCTGAAGGGCTTCCGCCCATCCCCCGCAGGCGCCGGGAACCAGCACCGCAAGGGGGCCGCGGATGCTATCTCTTTCATCCTGATACAGCGACAGCCTGGTCTGCGCCGGCGTGAGTCCGACATAGTCCAGCACCTGATGGGTGCCGTTGTCAGCGCTGTACACGTGCATGTACCCCACGCCCGCAATGCCGGACATGTACGGCTCCACGACATTCAGCGCTGCTGCCGTGGCTGCGGCGGCATCTATGGCATTGCCTCCCTGCATGAGTATCCGCAGGCCGGCAACCGAGGCCAGGGGGTGGGCCGAGGACACCATGCCGCGGGTGGCGGTTACGGTACTACGATGGGTGAGCCCATGAGAGGCGAAGGCCATTAGACAATACTCCGGGGGCGGTGTACGTTTGGGTGGGCGGTGGCAGAATGGTAACCGCGTTCAAACCCGCCGTCAAGCATGTCCCAGCCGCAACCCATGAGGAACAGGATGCCCGAGCGAAGCGTCGATCTGCGCAGTGACACGATCACACTGCCAACCGCGGAGATGCGGGAGGCCATGGCCTCCGCCGCAGTGGGCGATGATGTCTACGGAGAAGACCCTACCGTCAACCGGCTGCAGGAAATGGCCGCTGCGCGCGTCGGCATGGAGGCGGCGCTGTTCGTGGCCAGTGGTACGATGGGCAATACCTGTGCCCTGCTGGCCCATACCCGTTGCGGAGATGAAGTGCTCTTCGAGTCTCTGGCGCACATGTACGTCTTCGAGGGTGCCAACTACGCCGCGGTGGCCGGATTGGGGGTACGTACCCTGGACAGTGAATACGGCGCCGTCAAACCCGAGGATCTGACCGCCGCCATGCGTCCGCTGGACATCCATTTCCCCCCCACCCGCCTTCTCTGTGTGGAGAACACGCACAACAATCACGGCGGCGCGGTGCTGCGTCCGCAGGAGCTGGCTGCGTTGACCGAGGCGGCCCGGAGTCACGAGCTTCGGGTGCACATGGACGGTGCCCGTCTGTTCAACGCTGCGGTAGCGGCGCAAGTGGATGTGCGGGAATATGCCCGGCAGGTGGATTCCGTGATGTTCTGTCTCTCCAAGGGACTCAGCGCCCCGGTCGGCTCCCTGCTCTGTGGTTCGCGGACATTCATCGAGCGCGCCAGGCGCATGCGTAAACGCCTCGGCGGCGCCATGCGTCAGGCAGGTATTCTCGCCGCGGCGGGTATCGTGGCGCTGGAGCGCATGGTGGACAGGCTGAGGGTGGACCACGAACATGCGGCTCGTCTGGCCGAGGGCCTGGCTGGCATCGAGGGACTCCATGTCCACATGCCGCCCCTGCCGAGTAACATGGTCAATGTCAACGTATCAGACCGCGGCTGGGTATCCCGGGACCTGATCGAGCGCTGGCGGCCGCTGGGCATACTGTGTAATCCCCGGCCGCCCAGCAGCGTGCGGTTGGTCACGAATCGCCACATCAGCGCCGGCGACGTCGACTATGTCATCGGCGTGACACGGGACCTCGCCGCCGCCGATTGATTCCTCAATCATCATGAAAAGCATGTTCTTCAACAGATGGATCAGATCATTGCTGCACCGCGGGTGCGGAATGAGCGGCTGGAAGAACGTGAGTTGCATACTGGTAATCGTGGCCCTGCATCGGAGTGCTTACGGGCCAGCTGCCGGCGGTTCGGGGGCTGTCGCCGCCCATGCCCCGTCTGCGAGCCCCGCGGCGACCCAGCCGGACAGTGTTGTCGTCGAATGGCATGACTGGGGGCCTGCAGCTTTCGCGCGCGCGCAACGTGACGGCAAGCCCATATTCCTGTCTCTGGGATATCCCGCCTGTTACTGGTCCAGCGTCATGGAGCGGGAGGTCTTCGCTGATCCGGACATCGCCCATATGATGAACGAATGGTTCGTCAATATCCGGGTGGATCACGAGGAACGGCCTGATATCGGCCAGGTATACATGACAGCCACGCAGCTGCTCAGCGGCCGCGCGGGGTGGCCCAACTCGGTTTTCCTGACACCCGAACTGCAACCGTTTTTCGCCGGCACGTTTTTCCCTTTGCGCGAAACGTACCGCAAGCCCGGATTCGGCACTGTTTTGAGCCAGGTGCGGGATGCATGGCAGCTCCGGCGCGCCGAGGTGATCAAGGTGGCATCGCGAGTTGCTGCCGCTGTGACCGATCTGGAAGCGGGGCAACTGGCGCCGGCCATGCCACCGGACAGCGTCCTGGTGCAACGAGCCCTGACGCTGCTCCAGGGACGCCTTGACTCCGAGCCGGGAGGAAAGGAAACGGCTCCCCGGTTTCCCCCCGCCATCTGGCTGGATTTCCTGCTGGCCGATCCAGTCCGGCGCCATGATGAAGAGACCCTGCGCATAGTCAGTAGTACGCTTGAAGACATGGATCAGGGTGCGATCCACGATCACGTGGCCGGTGGTTTCTTTCGCTATGCCATGGATTCGGCATGGCGCCTGCCGCGGTTCGAGAAGACGCTGTATACGCAGGCCCTGTTGGTTCCCCTGTACTGGACCATGCATGAACTCACGGGCGAACAACGGTGGAGGCGGACCGCTGAGCGCCTGCTGCACTTCGTCGCCGCTGATCTGACCGGTGCGGATGGAGGGTTCCGGAGTGCAGTATCCTACCATGCCAGCGGCGCAGATGAGTGCTTTCTGTGGACTGCCGCAGAACTCCGGCAAACGTTGGGGGAGAGCTACGGCGTCTTCCGGGAGGTGTACTCACTTGTCCCGGTCCAGGCAGAGGGTGGTGGGATTCTGTACAGGAAAGTGGGGGTGAAAGCGGCTGCCGCGCGGCTGCACCTGGAGCCAGGGGTGTTGTGGCAGCAGCTGGACACGGTGCTCGATCAGTTGCTTGACAGCCGGCAGCGGTGTATGACCCGCGACGACGATCCGCGGGTGGTTGCCGCCTGGCACGCCATGATGCTGCGTGCCTGCGTGCAGAGTTACCATGTGACAGGGCTCGAACGCTATCTGAACATGGCTTTGCGAGCGGCGGAGTACACCGAAACCGCTCTACTTCAGGACAACGGAGAGCTGGTGCGTTACCGGGATGCGGACCGGAACGGGGGCCGGGCTTTCCTGCAGGATTACGCCCACATGATCCGGGCCTATGTCGGGCTCTACCAGGTCAGCGCGCAGGAGCCGTTCCTGCGTCGCGCCGAAGAGATGGCGGAGGTCATGCTGACCCAGTTCTGGGATGAGGATAACGGCGGGTTTTACGTGGCGCCGGAACCGGGGCACTTGTTCGTGCGCAGTCGGCATGCCATGGACGGTATGCTGCCGGCCGCGGCCGCAGTGGCCGTGCACGGACTCCTGGATCTGGCCACGGTGACCGGCTGCGAACACTACACTCGCCAGGCAGCGAAGGCCTTGACGGTATCCGGCGGCATGATGCGCGCCACACCCCTGGACTTCATCCATATGGTATCGGCCGCGGAGCGTTACCTTAGGGACTTCCCACCTGCATCGGATCCGTGATCGCCCCGGCACCGGTCGTGTCCATCCCGATGCGGTCAGCGGCGATGGAGGCGCTATTCGAGCCCGCAATAGAGGCGCTAGGTGAGTCGGAGGTAGCTTGTATGGGGCACGCTTCCCGAGTCACAGGCCGGAAGCTGTCGTTGACATCCGTCTGGCGGCAGACTTAATTGATGCCTCCGGTTGATGCAGCTGAAGATCGACAATGACATGCGGCGGTAGCCTGCGGCGCCTGCCGCGGCCGGATCTGTCCAGGGAGACCACTGCTCATGAAGATGCTCGTAGTCGATGACTCGCCTACCATGCGCCGGATAGTGGTGCAAATGCTCAAGCGAATCGGCTATACGCAGATCATCGAGGCCGGAGATGGCAAGGAAGCTCTGGAGCGCCTCAAGGCCGAAGGAGACTTTCGTATGCTGCTCACGGACTGGAACATGCCGGTGATGAACGGTCTGGAGCTGACCCAGGCCGTTCGTTCCGATGCCCAGCTGGCCAAGCTCCCCATCCTCATGGTCACCACGCGCAACATGAAACAGGACATCATCACCGCCATGCGGTCCGGGGTGAACAACTACATCACCAAACCGTTCGATCCAAAGACCATCCGGGAGAAGATCGACAAGGTCATGAGTGTGGCGAACTGAGGCTGGATTGTTGCGGATATCAACGGATACCGTGTTACAGGTCGGACGATGGCTGACTTGAGCGACACCCTTGATCGTCTGAAGGCAAGGATCCGGGCCCAGAACGGAACGGTCCTTGACCGTGTCAAAGGTGTGGTCGAGCTGGACGATGTAGACGAGCATGGGAACTCACGCCTGGGACCTGTGCTCGTTCTGCGCAGCATAGAAGAAGGCGCCCAGCTCAAACTGGCTCGGCCGCGTTCGGTCACGGTACTGGGGTCGCTCAGCGGTCAGGTGTTCGGCGCGTACCGGGTCAAGGCCGGTAACCTGCTCTCCGGCCGGCTGGAGGGCGTGCGGCATGTGGAAATCGTGCATAACATGGGAAGCAAGGGCGAGTCCAACACGGATGCCTGGATCGTCTTCGAGGCCACCGCAGATCCCGGTTTTTTCGCTCAGGCGCAGCAGGGACTGGAGCGGCTCAAGGTGCTGGCACGGGCACAACAACCCCAGCAGGAAGCGGCTGCACGGAGTGACTTGTTGCGGTCGCTGAAGAACACTCCCTACGATATTCGCGTCTTCCTCCCGGACAAAAAGGGCAACAAAGTGGTTTTCGCCGTGGTGCCCGGCGGCCGCGGCAACGCCCGCTTCAAGATGGATCTGAGGAGTCTGTTGCATTACCTGGTCGGCATAGCCGAACGAAACCATGCCGAGGCCGGCACCGGAACCGTGGTAGAGCATTTCGACCAGGCGCTGAAGTCCGCCATCACCGAGAGTCTGCGCCTGGCGAACAGCGGCGGGATCGGCGCGGCACTGCGCAAGCGGCTCGGTTCGGAGGTCTTCGGTCCGCAAGTGGAGGTTTTACAGGGCTATCTGGAGCCCAAACTGCTGGCCCTCTGGTACCGGGTGACCCAGAGCTACGTGCAACGGGTGGTTGATACGCTCAGCACCGCCCCCATGGTTCTGAGAGTGGATGGTCAGCTGGCTCCTTTCTTCCAGATCGAGTATCCCCGCTGGCGCTTCCGGGTGAACGGCGGCAGCATCGTGCCGGAAAAGCTGGCTGACTGCAACATCGCCTGCCAACTCGGTGATGACAAGAAAACGCTGCAGATGACCTACAGCTATATCGGGGATGAAGACTGGATTTCCCAGAGCATGACGGTCGGACTGGATGAGACCCGGGCCTGCCGGCTCATACTGAAAGATGGTAACGTTTACCTGACCGAAGAAAGCAACTGGCTGTTCGGGCCGGGAAAGAACGGATCTGAGGTCACTCCTGCATCCTGATGCCTTGGTGCCCTCCGGTCTGCGATCAAGCTTCCTGGAAACAACGCCGCTGTGTTTCTTTGAGATGCGGGTCGGCCAACGGCCGGGGGATGCTTGACCTAT
>SLHA01000024.1 GCA_007136405.1 Candidatus Latescibacterota bacterium | reverse complement strand
GTCAGTCGCACGCCGCGTCAGTCGCACGCCGCGTCAGTGGCACGAAAAGTCAGTCCCCTGAGGGAATGTCCGAAAGGACTTCACGTCAGGGCTTCTGACCGGTATTGCCGCCGGTGCCGTTATTTTCATATCCGAGCAAGACCGTGGAGGCAATGAACAACGAGAAAAACGTAAAGCCCGCGATCTCCACGACCTTGAATCCAGCGGTCTGCTGGAGTTGCTCGAAAGCTCTGGCTAGCGGTGGTATGGCGTAACCGCCCAGACATGCCAGATACAGGATGATGCTGGTAAGCTGGACTTTGTCCAGAAACGCCTTGCTCTTGTCCCAGGCCACGTCCGGCTCCCTGATATCCTGCTCGATCGGTCAGCCCAAAAAAATAACCCGCACGGACGCAACCGTCAACCGCACCCCATCCTGGCGAACCAGGACGGAGTGGGTTGGCGCATGCTGCCGGCGCTGATCACGCGATTGCCAGCTCCTCTTCTTCGGGTGTTTCGATCTCACCGGTCCCGTTCCGGCTGGCATCCCGTTCCAGGATCTGCAGATGGCGGACCTGGATCTCAATGCGCGAATGTGGGCTGTCCTCCTCGTCCCGCCAGCTGGAGCTGCGCAGACGGCCGGTTACGAAGACCGGTACCCCCTTGTGCAGACGTTCGGCGAAGAGCTCGGCAGCTTTCTGCCACAACGTGATATTGAAGAACGAAGTCTCCTCCTGCCACTGGTCGTTGCGATCCCGATACGACCGGTTGACCGCAATGCGTCCTGACAGACGAGCGACGCCGTTGTCGAGGAGACGGAAATCAGGATCTTGCACGATCCTGCCGCTCAGGGCTACCTGGTTGATTGCCGGCATCTTCAGTTGTGTCATCGGGCATCTCCATAGCTGGAGTGAACAGGGGTGCCGGACGGTCGACTGTTCCGGCCATTGCTATGGTCTGGTATGCAGAATGCGTGCCAGTTCTGGCGCCATCGTGCATGTTGCTGCGGGACAGGGTGTTGGCAGAAATGGAAAAGACTTGCGGGGGAGCAGACTGGCGATGATCGGAAGCACTGGTGAGTCGCTCGATACACGATGGCGAAGCGACAGGCGCCATCATGCCGGGCGGGGAAAAGGCAAAGCGTACCGGTGCCACCGGTACGCGTCGTTTGGGCGTCGTTTGGCCTGCGCCGCATCGTCTCGGGCGGCTGACGCCAGGCGCGCCTTCGAACAGACAGGCAGGAATCAGGCCGGAAGAGCGGCCGGATGCAGCTGGCAGATAGGCGCGAAAACGGTGACCATGCCGCAGCTGGCCTACAGGCTCGGTAACGGTGACCTTGCCGCAGCTGGCCTTCAAGGCCAGGTAAGGGTGACCTCGCTTCAGCGAGACAGGCCAGGTAACGGTGACATTGCCGCAGCGAGACAGACCCGGAAACGGCGATTTTGCCTCAGCGCAACAACAGCGCTCGCTGGATGCGTTGTCGGCCATTGGCGCGCAAAACCACCAGATACACGCCGCTGGAAAGACGTTGACCGGCGGCGTTTGTACCGTTCCAGACGATGGTATACCGACCCGCTACCTTAGGGGCCCGGACCAAAGTGGCGACATGCTGGCCGAGTGTGTTGAAAACGCTCAAATCGACGTCCGCGGTCTGGCCAGGGGGAGGATCCAGCGTATACTGGAAACGCGTTTCCGCATTGAACGGATTGGGATAGGCGGGGGATAGCCAGAAACTCCATACCGGCGCCTCCGGTGCGGTCAGCACCGTGCATGCGTCATCCGCATAGGGCCGCGTCACGGCGATGCCGCGAGGTCCAGCGCCGGTGGAAAAGACGGACAAAACCGAATCCGCGCCGGTATCCACCACGGTGATTTCATTGGCTGCGGCGCTGGTGACGTACAACCGGTCACCACATGGAGAGAACGCCAGGCCACGCGGATCCTTGCCCACGGAGATGGAGCCGAGTTGATGGTGCTCGTGCGGATCCACGATGATCACCAGGTTCTCGGCATGGGCCGTAACATACAGCTTTGCACCATCCGGTGACAGGGCTGCGGCGAAGGTTCCTCCGACCGGCAGCTCGATCGTCGTGGGGAGTCTTCGTCCGGTGACATCCATGACCGTCAGGCGGCCGCTGCCGAGACTGGTGACGAACAACTGTTCCCGGGTCATATCCAACGCCAGCGAACGCGGCAACTCATGTACCGGGCGGCTGCTGAGCATGGCGCCTTGCTCGTCCAGCATCAGTACCCTGTGGTCGAACAGATCGGAGATGAACAGACGTTCCGCCGCCGCGGCGATGCCGTAGGGACCGGCTTCCCGGACCGGCACAGGGACGCTGCGTACCGAACCCGTGGCGAGGTCGATGATACCCACCGTTCCGGCGCCCGCACAGGTGGCATACAGCCGGCTGCCGTCCGGAGCCAGGGCCAGGTCCAGCGGTTGCGAGTCCGTCTGATACCTGTCGCTGACCTGGAAATTGCGAATGTCGATCGCGTGGATCTCGGCGGATAGGAGGCTGGCCACGAAAAGGCGCATTCCGGTCGTATCCAGGACTACCTGCACGGGTTCATCGCCGACCGGAATCCGCGCCACTTCGGTCATATCCTCGGTGTCGATGACCGCGACCGATGCCTCATCCCGCAAGGCCGCAAACGCCAGTGGGGATCCGGACAGCTTGATGATATCGAAGGTCCACCAATTTACGGGATCCGGAAAGACGGCAGGGCGGGTTCCCGCCATGCCGCTGGCCTCCAGCTGATACGAAACGCGCGAGCCAGCAGCCTGCGCGGGGATCTGCCCCCGGTACCGACCGGGCGCGAACCGGTTCATGTCCAACTCGACAACCTGGTCCTGGTCTTCGACACGGTATCTCAACAGCATGCGAGTGGTATGCGAGGTGTGCGCCTCGATGACATAGGGGTTTTGGGTGTCTGGTGTGTTCGCCAGCCGGGTGAGGTCGTGAATGGCTGGTTGCCCGGGCAGGTCGGCACCGATGAGAAAGTCAATCCCGTCCAGCGCGTCTCCAGCGGCCAGGGTGAGCGCTGTGGCCAGGTCCTCGTCCCGTACTCCATCGTAATACTGGGTTGTGAAACTGGTATCGAATCCGGTGAAGACGCCACCGAAATTCTCCTCGGTGATGGTTCTGGAGATGGGCTCCAGGAAAATCCGGTGAGCACCTGGAGCCAGACCGCGCAGGGTGTATGCTCCAGTGCCCGCGGCTTCCGGATCCGAGCCCGACACGGTGCTGATCAGAGCGCCCGTATCCAGATGCTCCGCGATGACATGGCCGCCGAACACCGGCCTTCTCTCCATGCGGACGACGCTTCCGGAGATGGTGGCGGTAGATTCTGCAAAGCCGGGAGCGGGATACAGCGCGCTGACAGCGGCGATGTCGTCCGCCTCCAGCTTCTGGGCCGATCCAGGCTCGTTGCCGTAATAAAAAGGGTGCATGGTGGGGCGCGTCTTCGATGTGCCCCCTATGGGTGTATGGTCCAACCCCAACAGGTGCCCGATCTCGTGTACGGCCACGTCCCTGAGGTCGATGTGGTTGCTGCCGTCGCCGGCATCGAGTGTGAACTGGAAGTCTCGATCGTTGAAGATGATGTCAGCATCGACGATCGCCCCCGTGAACTCGTTGGCGACGATGCGTGTCAGAGCGATTACTCCCGTCTCCGCCGGCAACTGCAGGAACTCGCCGGTACCATCGAAGTACACGAGGTTACGCCGATCGCGCTGACTGGGGATCCGGGTCGAGGACACGCCCTGGTCGACGAAGGAGACGAGCGCGGTGGGGACATCCTGCCAGATCTGGAAGCTCTGACGCAGTGCCTGATGTACCTCGCTTGCCGGCAGGTCTGCCGGGCCCTGGCTGTGCAATACGAAGCCGATGCGCTGCGGATCCTGCCAGTGATGCTGGACCCACCCGTCGGCTCCCTGAAAGGTCTGGATCAGGAATCCGGATACCGGACCGGCCAGGGCCCACCCGGCGGCGACGATCAGACACACGACCAGACTGCCGGAACGTTTACTCATAGCCACCGCCCGCTTCCATGTCGGCTTCACCGTCACCTTCGGGAGTCCCGGTCAAAGAACGAACCTGCCGCAGGAAGGACTCGAGGTCCTGCCCGCGAACGGGTTGTGCCTCCAGCACGTCCTTGACGGGCCTGGCGGCAGCCTGTACAAGCCGGAGTCCATCGGTCTCCTGGTAGACCCTGCCTTTGCCGGTAGCATCGCGCTCGATGCGGAAATGACCCTGACCAAGACCGACGGGCCAGGCATAGCCGTGCAGATCCTTCGGGCTGAGGAAGACGACGGCCTCGGCACCGGGGGAGAACCTGGGCATTCCAGCCACGTACACCCGGTAGCCGTCGATGCTGCCTCCGGGAATCTCCAGCTGTACCTGTTCAGCCGCGGGACCCTTGAGCTGCTGTGCTACGCGGAACGTATACCGGGTGAATGGCTGGTCCTGTCGTACGACCGGTTCAGCGGCGATGCAGCGGCCCACGACCACCAGAGCCGAACGCTCGACCAGTTGCGGTAACGAAAGCAGTTCGACAGTAGCGGCCCGGGTTCCCGTGGCGGCGAACGCGAGGACGAGGAATACGGACAGTCTCATGGCGGGACTCCTCACGGGAAGGCGGAGTGACGACGGCACTGGAGTGGATCCACCGTACGAACCGGTGTATCGGTGTGGTGCTCCAGTGATGGATTGACCCGGGAGCGTGCCGGCTTGCTCATATTATGACGGCCATCGTCCGGATCCCGCTCTCAATATGCAGAATTACGATTGTCTACCTGATAGATGCAGCAAACTATAGATGCAGCAAATCGGTTTCGGGTTTCACGCGTTGGTTTCGGGTTGCACGCGTCAACCCTGAACAGGGTGCGTCCGCTCCGGCCCGCGTCCGGCAATCGATGGAGGCCGGTTGTCCACTGGGCAGCTCCCGAGCTGGCGTGCCGGCGTTCAGGTCTGGTTCAACGAATGTACGACCAGATCGTGCAAGCCGGGTCTGAAACGCACGAAAGCGGTATTGTCCCGTGTCGGATGGATGCGATTGCTCAGCAACACCACCACGCGTCGTGGCCCGGGATCGATCCAGACCGAGGTGCCGGTAAAGCCGGTGTGGCCGAACGCATCGGTGGAGAAGTGTCTGCCGCAAGAGGCTTCCGGGGTGGCCTTGCTCCAGCCCAGAACCCGGTTCGATCCGGGAACCAGCTCCGGTCCGTCGACAAACTCATGCACGGTGTCGGCTTGCAGGTAGTGGCCTTCGCCGTGATAGGCATTCATCAACGCTTCGGCCACCTGCATCACATCAGTCAGGGTGGCGAAAAGTCCGGCATGGCCGGCAACGCCCCGCAGCAGATACGCGTTCTCGTCGTGGACCCAGCCGCGCATCAGCGTGCCGCGCCAGGCGCACTGTTCGGTGGCGGCAAAGGCGGCCGCCGGGCGTCTTGCCTGCTCCAGCGGATCATCCAGATGGCGGAAAAACGTGTCGGCAAGCTCCAGAGGCTGAGCGACCTCCGCGTTGAATACATGGTCCAGCCGTGCCTGGCAGACGTGCTCGATCAGATCGCCCAGCAGGATCAGGCCGATGTCGCTGTACAGCGTGGTTCTTCCCGGTTCGTGCACCAGTTTCGTGGCCCGGAAACGGTAGCGCAGCGCGGACTGACGCTGTACCTCTGGATCCGGTGCGTAGGGGTCCCAGGTGCGGTAGAAGACGTACGAGGCCGGCAAGCCGGCGCAATGGGCCAGCAGGAAGCGCGGCGTCAGGCGGCCAATGTCGCCGGTGTACAGATCGGCAGAGTAGTCTGCCAGCGGACGGTCCAGTTCCAGCACCCGGCGTTCCGCTAACCGCATGGACAAGGTCGTGGTGGCCAGCACCTTGGTTAGCGAGGCCAGGTCGAATACCGTATCCGGGGACATGGGTTCCGGGCTGGGGATCTGCGTGCGCATGCCTGCGACCAGCATGAAACGGTTCGTGTTCCCGTTGCGTACTCCCAGTACCATGCCAGGCACAACACGATCCGCCACCGCTGCGTTCAGCGCATCGACGATACCCTGATTATGCACCCAAGCTCTCCTTCATGAATAGCATGTCACACCCGGTAGCCGGCACGCCGCGGCCATGCACGGGTTCACTGCCGTGACGCTCGCGTCCGGGCCGATAGGATCCTGTACAACCTACAATGTACGAAGGGATCACGCCAACCATGCCATCATGCCCGGCGCTCTCTGCGAGTGCAATTGGGGGACATATAAGGCAGGCGCAACACCCCGTCCGTCATCATACCGCATTCCCCGGGTGACGGATCGGGCCGTCGGTGAATCGGTCCCGCCGGTGCGGCCCTGGACGCGAGGCGGAGACGGCAACGAAACTTGATGCGGCCGTAACCCGCGGCGATATTTCCAGCCGGGATGATCGGCACGGAACCCAACACCACCGAGATGGACACTGATGGCGGAACAAACGGTCAATCTGCTTCTCGACCTGGATGCTACGGACGACCGGGACCCTGTACTGGACTGGACCGAGGTGTTCGGCGTGAACCAGCCGGTAGAGCTGGAAATCGGTATCGGCAAGGGGCGTTTCGTCATGGAAGCCGCTGCCGCACGTCCGCATACCAGCTTCGTGGCACTGGAGTGGGCGGGCAAATACCTACGCATTGCTCTGGAGCGCAGCCGGAAACGTGATTTGCGCAACATTCGCTTCGTCAAGGCCGAAGCGCGCGAATTCGTCGAATTTTTCGTTCCTTCGTCCTCCCTCGCAGCGATGTACATTCTGTTTCCCGACCCCTGGCCCAAGAAACGGCACCACAAGCGCCGACTCATCGATGCGGCGTTCCTCCGCGAGGTCGAACGCACCCTCTGCCCCGGAGGGCGGCTGTGGCTGGCCACGGACCATGCGGAGTATTTCGCGGTCATGGAGGACATTCTGGCCTCCAGCGATTGGCTGTACCCCGTGCATGCGGAATGGATGGGCGTGCGGACGAATTATGAAGACAAGTTCCTGGCCCGGGGAATGCCCATCTTCCGCAAGGTGGTGGAGAGGGGAGGGCGAGAGCCAGTCTGAGGTCAGCGGCCCAGGCGGGAAAATCGGGCGGGATGGCCGGGTGCAGTCTCGGCGGTCCCGCCGTTCCTTTGGGTTCAACCCCGCTGTCCAGAGCGGCCTCCAGGCTGGACGGTTTATACCCTATCTATTTATCTGATAAGCTACTTATGAAGCGCCGAGCCGGTGCGTCGCAGACCCTCTGCGCCGCGTTCTACGGCCAGCTGTCGCGGACCCTGAAAAAAAGGGTTTGACAGCCCGGGTAGAGACGGCGTATACTTCGGTCTGTGGTGCGTGAGGGTGCGTGAGGGTGTAGCAGGGTTGAGTCGCATATTAGAATGGGGTGCCAGGCATGCCGCAGTTTCTGGGTGAGTACCAGGTGCCTGTGGACGAAAAGGGGCGCATCTTCGTCCCGGCGGAACTGCGTCGCAAGCTGCCACCGGAAGCGGCGGACACCCTGGTGGTCATCCGCGGCTTCGATCGCTGTCTGATCGCCTATCCGCTCCATGTGTGGGAAGAGACCTCCTCCAAGATGATGCGTCTGCCGCAAACCGATCGCAACGCCCGCATGCTCATACGCGGTATGCTGTCCCAGGCAGGTGAGGCGCGTCTGGACAAGCAAGGGCGAGCGGCGATACCGCGCAAACTGCTGGAGCGGGTAGGCATTGCGGATCAGGTCATCGTCATCGGTGCTTTGGACAAACTGGAACTGTGGAATCCGGACGACTGGAATCGTTTCATGAGTGAAGCGGACGTTTCGATGGAGGAAGTGGCCCAGAATTTCGATCTGTAAAGATACGCGATCATGCAATATCATGTTCCGGTCATGAGTGAAGCGGCTGCGGATTTGCTGGTCACGGATCCTGGGGGGCTGTATGTGGATGCCACGGCCGGAGGAGGCGGACATAGCGCCGCCATCGTGACACGACTGACGGATCAGGGGGGATTGATAGCCTTGGATCGAGACGCAGAGGCGCTGAAAGCGACACGCCACAGGCTTTGCGGCAGCAAGGTCAGGGTTCGGCTGATGCATGCGGCCTATGCGGATCTGGGGTCATGCTGTGAGGCACAGCATATCGATGCTGTGGACGGGGTGCTTTTCGATCTGGGAGTCTCGTCGCATCAGCTCGATGCGGCGGAACGGGGTTTCAGCTACCTGGCCGAAGGCCCGTTGGACATGCGGATGGATACCCGGCAGGAAACCAGTGCAGCCACCTGTCTCGCCCATGTGCAGGAAACCGAACTGCGCCGGATCATCAGGGACCTCGGTGAGGAACGTGAGGCCCGGCGCATCGCCAGGGCGCTGGTGGCCCGGCGTGCAGATCAGGGGCTGAAGTCCACCCGGGATATACGCGAGGCTGTGTTGAGCACGCGTCCCCGTATGCCGAACAAGACGCTGTCCCGCGTCTTTCAGGCCATTCGCATCGTCGTCAACGATGAACTGGGGCAATTGGATCGCGCGCTCGACGCCAGCGCCGGACTGCTTCGGTCCGGCGGCCGGCTGGTGGTCATAGCCTACCATTCGCTGGAGGACCGCCTGGTCAAACACCGGCTGGCGGGTTGGATCCACGGTTGCGTCTGCCCTCCCAGGATCCCCGTATGCGTCTGCGGCCGGAAACCGCAGTTTCGCCCCGTGTTGACTCGACCCCGGCGAGCCGATCCCGTTGAAGTGAAGGCCAATCCACGCGCTCGCAGTGCTATCATGCGAGCAGTCGAAAAGCTATGAGGAGCCGGAATATGTCCATGCAGCATAGTGTCCGTCATCGTTCTTCTGTTCAGCGTATCGGACTCATGCTGGTGTTTGCCGTCTTCGGGGTTACGATCCTGGCGGTCGGGACCAAAGTCGAACTGGAAAACCTGGCGCGGGAGAGTAGTCATCTGGAGCGTCGCATCCAGCACCTGAGGCGGGACCGCGCGCGTTTGGGTGCCACCATCGTCTTCAAGCAGAAACCGGGAGCCATCGAGCAAATAGCTCATGGCCGGCTCAACATGGACTATGGTTCGAGCCGTCTCAGCAACCTCACTGCCGAACGCGGCCAGGGAGGCATTCCGGAGTGAATGGCGATTTCCCCATAGCTGCGCAAGGCCATCGGCGGCGGCTGTATGCTCTGGCGGCGATATGGGGCATCGTCTGTCTGGTGCTCGCCGGACGCCTGGTTCAGGTTCAGGCGGTACGCCATCAGTCTTACCTGCTCCAGGCCCGGCGGCAGCACCAACGGCGGACCGCGCTCCGGGCCAACCGGGGGGCTATCCTGGACCGGCGCGGCCGTGTGATGGCTGTGGATGTCGAAGCACGTTCGTTCTTTGCCAACCCGGGGTTGGTCGATGACCCGGAACGGGTGGCAGCGCATTTCGCACCGCTCGGTAGACAACCCTTCGCGCGGCTGGTTGGCGAACTGCAGAGTGATCGCCACTTCGTCTATCTGGCGCGACAACTGGACGAGACCAGGACCGCTCAAGCTCTGAGTCCTGAGTTCGCCGGGGTATATCACCATACCGAAACACGGCGCAGCTATCCGCAGAACGGTCTGGCTGCCCAGGTCATCGGTTACACGGATGTGGACAACAGGGGCAGTGGCGGACTGGAATGGGCACTGGACGATATTCTGCGGGGAACGGATGGAGCGGTGGCCTACAGGGTCGATGCCAAGGGTACGCCCGTGCCCGGCTCCAGGCAGCATGCGCGTGTTCCCGAGCACGGCTACAGCGTTGTACTGACATTGGATATGGTGTACCAGGACATCCTGGAACAGGAACTGGATCGCACCATCACGGACAGCCAGGCAGACGCCGCCATGGGCCTCATCATGGCACCGCGGACCGGGGAGATCCTGGCCATGGCCAATCTTCCCCTGTTCGATCCGCACCAGCCTGGTGCCAGCCCGGCAGCATTGCGCCGGAACCGGAGCGTCACGGACGCGTATGAACCCGGTTCCACGTTCAAGGTGTTTACGCTGGCGGCCGTGCTGGAAGAGGGGCTCACCGACGAAGAACAAAAGGTATTCTGCGGCCAGGGGCGATTGCGGTTGAACAACGGGGACATCATCCGCGACCACCAGCCCTTTGATACTTTGAGTGTACGCCAGGTAATGGAGCGCTCCAGCAACATCGGCACGATCAAACTGGCCCGGCACCTGTCGCGCCGTCAACTATACGAGTACCTGCGCCGTTTCGGTTTCGCGGCAAGGAGCGGGTCAGGACTGCCAGCAGAAAGCTCCGGACTGCTTGCCGAAGTGCGCCGATGGTCGGATCGATCGCTGGAGACGATCGCCATCGGACAGGAGGTCAGCGTTACCGCCTTGCAACTGGCCCAGGGCGTGGGCGCCATCGCCAATGACGGTCTGCTGTTGACACCGCGCATCGTCAAGGGCGTCATGGGACCGGATGGCGAGTATGAACCGCAGGAGCCGCCCGCTCCGGTTCGCCAGGTAGTGTCGCCGCAGACCGCGGCGCGCGTGCGCAATATTCTCGAGGGTGTGGTGACGACGGGTACCGGTCACCTGGCCCGCATCGACGGCGTACGCATAGCAGGCAAGACCGGAACCGCCCAGAGAGCGGCAGCGAGCGGTCGCGGTTACGATCCCAACAGCAGCATGGTATCGTTCGTGGGTTTCCTGCCGGCAGACGACCCGAAACTGCTCTGCCTGATCGTGGTGGACAACCCGCGCCGGGGCCGGTGGGGCGGGCAGGTTGCGGCTCCGGCCTTCGGACGGGTGATCGAGCGGATCATGCATCTGCAGGATGGACCGGCCATGCCGGGTCGGGCCCGGGCGGTGGCCGCCACGGAACGGTTCCAGGAGATTCCGGATCTGCGCGGTATGAGCCGGCATGCGGCCCGGCTGCAGGCGGGGCTGCGTGGTCTGCCAGTGGCTTTCGATGGAGACGGCGACATCGTGGTCGATCAGAGCCCGCCGCCGGGCCGCTATGACAAGGAGCTGGTGCAGATTGCCTGCGCCCTGGGACACTGGCAGGACACGGAGCACATCGTCGTCGGTACCACCCTGGCCCGGCAGGCCAATCTGTTGCGCCGCATGCAGACCGGACCACCACCCGCCGGGGAGTTCTGAGATCATGCGACCGGTAACGCTCAGGATGATGCTCGAAGCGCTGCCTGAGGCCCGTGTAACGGGTTCGCCGGAGGGGTGTGTGGCGTCGGTGGTGTGTGATTCCCGGGATGTCGTACCCGGTTCCATGTTCGTGGCCATCCGGGGTGGGCAGGAGCTCGACCGGCACCGTTTCCTGCCGGATGCGGTTGCCCGGGGCGCCAGAGTTCTGGTCGTAGAGGACAGGCAGGCTTCTGCCGCGTGGCCGCAGTGCACCGTGGTCCAGGTGCCCGATACGCGCCGGGCGCTGGCTCGACTGGCGGCGGTGTATTACGGCAATCCAGGTGCTTCGCTGCAGCTGATCGGTGTGACCGGTACCAACGGAAAAACCACCACGGCATTGCTGTTGCAGCAGATCCTGCAGGCCAACGGTACGCGGTGCGGCTACCTGGGCACTCTGGGGGTGCACACCGAAGCGGGGCATCGAATGCTCGCCAACACCACGCCCGAGGCACCGGAGTTGCACGCGCAGTTGCGGCACCTGGTTGACGGCGGAGCGGCCAGTGCCATCCTGGAAGTTTCCTCCCATGGACTGGCACTGGAGCGCGTTTCCGGTCTGCGCTTCGAGGCCGCCGTATTTACCAATCTGTCGCGGGACCACCTGGATTTTCATGGCACGGAGCAACGTTATCTGGACGCCAAGGCCCGCCTGTTTGAGAACCTGAGCCAGGGTGCGGTGGCCTGGCTCAATGCCGACGATGCAGCGACTCCGGAGTTGAAACGACGCTGCGCGGTACCGGCCAGGACGTACGGTAGAAACCCGCAAGCGGACTGGCGTCTGACGGCAATAGAGGCCGGCAGCGATGCGAGTGTGCTGCACATGGAAATGCCGCAAGGTAACCTATCGGTGAGCACGCCGTTGCTGGGTTCATTCAATGCCATGAATGTGACAGCAGCCGCGGCTTGCAGCGTGTCGTTGGGGGTTCCGCTGGAGGTGGTGGTCCAGGGGATCGGCTCGCTGCGGCGGATTCCGGGCCGGTTCGAGACGGTCGACTGCGGGCAGCCGTTTCGCGTACTGGTGGATTATGCCCACACTCCGGCAGGTCTGGATAACGTGCTGGGAGCGGCACGCGAAATAACCCGGGGACGCCTGCTGTGCGTATTCGGCTGCGGCGGAGACCGGGATGCCGGTAAACGTCCGTTGATGGGACAGGTGGCCGAAAGACTGGCCGACCGGGTCTTCGTCACTTCGGACAATCCGCGCAGCGAGGATCCGCTGGAAATCATCAGGCAGATAGCCGCCGGGATGGAACGGGCCGGTGATGCCGTCGTGCAGGAGGATCGCCGCAAGGCCATAGCGGCGGCGCTGGCGGACGCCCGTGCAGGAGACACTGTGGTGATCGCCGGCAAGGGGCATGAGGAAGGTCAGATCGTCGGTAACCGCGTGATTCCGTTCGATGATGCTGCCGTGGTTCGCGAGTTGCTCCAGCCGCAGACAGCGGTTGACCAGGAAATGGCCGGATGAAACCTGTAGACCTGCAGACCATTCAACAGTGGACAGGTGCCCGGGTTGTGGGCAATTCCGCGGGCATATGGGCTTCGGGCCTGTCGACGGACAGCCGGACGGTCCGGCCGGGGGAGTTGTTCGTGGCGTTGAGGGGCGAGACGTTCGATGGTCATCGATTCGTTTCCGAGGCCCTGAACCGGGGTGCGGTGGCTGCGCTGGTGGAGGCCGCCTGGCTGGAGTCGCATTCTGACGTGGCAGCTCAAACCCTGATGGCGGTGCCGTCTACGCTTGCAGCCCTGGCAGACATTGCGCGGGAATATCGCCGCGGTTTCGCGATACCGGTTGTAGGGGTTACCGGCAGCGCGGGCAAGACGACTGCTAAAGAGATGATGGCGGCGGTATTGGGGCAACGCTACTGCGTGCTGAGCAATCGCGGCAACGAGAACAACGAAATCGGTGTTCCGAATACGCTGCTGCAGCTGGATGATCGGCATGAGATTGCCGTGCTCGAGCTGGCGGCACGCAAAGCGGGCGACATCGGTTACCTGTGCGCCATCGCCCAGCCAACCATGGGCGTTCTGCTCAACGTTGGAAATGCGCATCTGGAGTTTTTTGGATCTGTAGAGAGAGTGGCCAAGACCAAAGGGGAGCTCCTGGGCTACCTGCGCGAGTCTTCGACCGCTCTCATCAACGTCGATGACTGTGTCGTGGTCAAAGAGGCAAAGAGGACTAAGGGGAGACTCTTTGGCTTCAGCATTCGACGCGAGAGCGAGTTTCGTGGGGAGAGACTCGTGTTTGACCAGGAGGGTTGCGGCCGCTTCTCTCTACAGAATACTTCGTTTCATCTGCGTGTTCCGGGGCGCCACAACGTCTACAATGCCCTGGCTGCGGTTGGTGTGGGCCATCTGTCCGGTGTGACTCTGCCTGCATGTGCGGCGGCGTTGGAAACGTTTCAACCCGTAACCATGCGTTCACATCTGCGTCGCCACCGGGGCTGGATGCTGCTTGACGACAGCTACAATGCCAACCCGGAGTCCGTCCGTGCCGCCCTGGACGTCGTCGGTTCGATCCAGGCCGCACGCCGGATCGCCGTTCTGGGTGACATGCTGGAGCTGGGGCGGGCCGGCCCCGAGTTGCACGCCGGAATCGGCCGCGATGTCGTGTCTGCAGGGGTGGACCGGCTGTTCACCACAGGCTCGCTGAGTCGCCATACCGCGGCAGCTGCGGTCGCCGCTGGACTCGCCGATGCCGCGGTTCAGCACTGCCAGACGCTGTCCGACCTTGAAAACAAGCTGCATGCGGTGCTTCAGGCCGGCGACATCGTCCTGGTCAAAGGATCCCGTGCAATGCAGCTGGAGCAAGTCGTCGATTCCATGCTGCACTGGTAACCCCCTGACCGGTGTCCCATACCAGTTCCTGCAGCCTCCTTTCCGGGGGCACCGTTCGCTTCCCCGCGAAACTCCTCCCTGTCCGCAACAGGTTGACACCGCTCATGCGGATATTTCGTCGGGCGGCTCTGCATCCAGACTTCCGTCATCCGTCTGTCGGCGTGTATCGCCCGCCTGACACGGGCACGATCGAGAGGGCCGGCATGCAGGTGCTGTTCATCGCTCTGGGCCTGGTGGGGTTGGGCCTGGTGATGGTCTACAGTTCCAGTTCGGTTCTGGGGCGCGTTCGTTTCGCTGACAGCGGGTTCTTTCTGGAACGCCAGGGCGTGCGCGCGGTCGTGGGGATTCTGCTGATGATGCTGGTTTCCCGGGTGCCGCCTGACCTGTGGGCGAGAGCGGGACGT
Organism: Candidatus Latescibacterota bacterium; assembly: GCA_007136405.1. GTDB lineage: Bacteria > Latescibacterota > UBA2968 > UBA8231 > UBA8231 > SLHA01. The sequence continues at coordinate 31,560 of SLHA01000024.1, read as the reverse complement.
CCAATGTTGCTCCTTGCCATGGGGCTGCTGGTGCTGGTCCTGCTGGTGGGGGAGGGGCCGGCGCATCGGTGGCTGCGGCTGCCGGTGCTCGTGACCAGGCTGTCGTTTCAACCCGCCGAGTTCGCCCGCTTGGCTCTCGTCATCTACCTGGCGGACGTGCTGGCGCGCCAGGAGCGGTTGATGCACGACGTACGCAACGGTCTGGTGCCTCGTCTGTTGGTCGTGGGGGTGGTCGTGGTCCTCATAGCGGCACAACCGGATCTGGGTACCGCTGCCGCTGTGACCATGGTGGCCCTGACCATGCTGTGGTTGGGCGGTGCCAGAACCGGGCATCTGCTAACAGCCACCTTGGCATGCCTGCCCCTGCTGGCCCTGTCCATGTACCTGTCGAGGTACCAGCTATCCCGTATAACCTTCCTGTGGCGGGGAGGAAATTACCAGGTCGATCAAGCTCTGGTAGCCCTCGGCAGTGGCGGCTGGTTCGGAGTAGGCCTGGGCAACAGTCTGCAGAAGCAGCAGTTCCTTCCTGAACCTCACACCGACTTCGTATTCGCCTTTGTGGGCGAGGAACTGGGATTGGCCGGTACGATCGGTGTGCTGGCCATGTTCGTCTGGCTGACCATCCAGGGATTGCGCATCGCCGCAAACGCGGCGAATCAACACCTCTATCTCCTGGCCAACGGTATCACGGCCATGATCGCCACCTATGTACTGTTGAATGTAGGCGTGGTCACCGGCATCCTGCCCACGACGGGTCTGCCGCTTCCATTCATCAGCTACGGCGGTACGGCGTTGATCGGCAACCTGGCGGGTGTGGGTATACTGCTCGGAATCGCGCGGACCGGTAGCGGTGGATCGACCGTCCTGCCGCCGGGGCCCGTCACTCGCCGGCACATGGTCCGGAGGTTCAAGTGAAGCCTCTATTCGCTACCTACTCACGGCCTCACCTGGTCGGCATCGGCGGCGCCGGCATGGAAGCACTGGCGCGTCTGCTGGCTGCGTCGGGTTGTCAGGTCAGCGGTACTGACATTCATCCTGCAGTCGCCGTCAGGCAGTTGCAGAGCGACGGTTTCGATGTAACGGTCGGACACGGCGCCAGTGCCTTGGGGGAAACCGACCTGGTGGTGTATTCAGCGGCCATACCGGAGACGAATCCGGAATTGGTCGAGGCGCGTCGGCGGGGAATCGCCACGGTCAGCCGTGCTGAGTTGCTGGGCGTCCTGTCCCGCCAACGGCTCACCGTGGGCATAGCCGGCAGCCACGGTAAGACCACCACGTCCTCCATGCTGGCGGAGATCATGATCTGCGCCGGTTGGGATCCCTCCATCGCCATCGGCGGCTGGCGTCATGGGCGTTGTCAGGCCCGGTTGGGGCAAGGTCCCCATTTTGTCGTCGAGGCCGACGAATTCCGCCGGGCCTTCCTGCATCTGGCGCCAAGCTGGGCGCTGGTCACCAGTGTGGATCGCGAGCATGTGGACTGCTATACCGATCTGGCCGCGGTGGAAGATGCGTTCATCGCTTTCCTGCGCCAGCTGCCATTCTATGGACACGCCGTGGTCGCCGGCGATGGTCTCGTAGGCAACAGGATCCTGTCCACGACTCCGCCGGGCACGGTGACGTACGGGGTGGAAGCATCCAACACCTACCGGGCCACAGCGGTCCGCAGGCGTGCATGGGGGTCGTGTTTTACGTTGGTCGGGCCCGAAGGTGCGATGGGCGAGGTGGAACTGCCCGTGCCCGGCATACACAACCTCCGCAACGCCCTGGGAGCTGCCGCCATGGCTTTGCGTCTGGGTGTCGATGTAACCGTGGTGCAGCAGGCGCTGGGTTCCTACACCACCGTGTCGCGTCGCTTCGAGAAGCGGGCCGAGATCGACGATATCCTGGTAGTGGACGACTATGCACACCATCCGGCCGAAATCAGCGCATCGCTGGCCACGGCCGGAGACACCGGCAGGCGCATCATCGCTGTGTTTCAGCCGCATCTGTACAGCCGCACCCAGGCACTGTACGAGGAGTTCGCCACCGCCCTGGCCGGGGCGGACATCGTTTTTCTCGCGCCGGTGTACGGGGCTCGAGAACAACCGGTTCCCGGAGTCGACTCCAGTCTCATCGCCGACGCGCTGGTGAGATCGGGGCATACGCGGATCCAGCTGGTCGACGACGTCGAAAAGATGGCGGAGCGGGTCATGCCGTGGTGCCGGGCCGGTGACCTGGTTTTGACGATGGGAGCGGGCAACATCGATCGACTTGCGGGCCAGCTGGAAGCCCGGATGCGGGCCGCCGCTGACTCCGGGCAGAGCCCATGAAGACCGGTAGGAGCAGGAGCGCCAAGCCGCGCCCCATGGCCACATCCGGGGAAGCACTCATACGTCGGAAGCGCCGCCGCCGCCGTATGGCACGTCTAGCTGTCTGCGCGGTGGCCGCCGGTTCGCTGGGTTGGGGTGCATACCAGCTGCCGCAGGCGCTGGCGCATGCGGACCGTTTCCGGCTTCGGGCGCTCGAGGTCCAGGGCCTGCGGATCCTCGAAGGGGAGGACATTCTGGCAGCGAGCGGTCTGCGCACAGGTGACAACCTTTTTGCCCTGGATCTGCCGCAAGTGCGGAACAATATCGAGCAGCTGCCCTGGGTGCAACAGGTCAGGCTGCACCGCAAACCTCCGGATCGTCTGTCCATACGCATTACCGAACGCCAGCGTCAGGCCTGGGTGGAACTGGATGAACTGTATGGCGTGGACTCGGAAGGGGTTGTCCTGCCCGGTAACCGCATGGCCAAGGAATCGCTGCAGGATCTGGACCTGCCGGTGATCAGCGGGCTCGATTTCACGTGGGACGCCCTGGATCCCGGCACGGTGCTGGCCGATTCCTCGCTGGCCAGCCTGCTGCACTGGTGGCAGCAGGCCCGGAGCGCCGACAGCGATTTCGCTCTCACTATATCCGAGATCCAGCCGCTCGGAACGGACGGTGTGCGCCTGCGACTGGTGGGAGACGGGCTCGAAATTCGTATGCGGCGTGACCAGGTTCGGGCGCGGATCAGGACCCTGCGCGCACTGATCCAGCGCGTTTACCGGGAATGTCCCTCTCCCGTCTATATCGACCTGCGTTTTGCCGGGCAGGCAGTGGTTGGCACCAAAGTGCGAGGCTCGTGATGAACAGACGATCGAACGATGGCGGAAACGTGGCGGTGGGCCTCGATCTGGGTTCCACCAAAATCGCAGTCGTCATTGCGGAGCTGGATGCCTATGGGCGCATGAAGATCATCGGTGTGGGACACTGTCCTTCGGAGGGCCTGCGACGCGGTGTGGTGGTCGATGTGGACAAGACGGTGCTGGCCATCCGGCGTGCCGTTCAGGAGGCCGAACTGATGTCAGGCGTCGATGTCCTGGCCGTGAATACCGCCGTGGCTGGCGAACACATCGGCAGTCTCAACAGCCGCGGTGTCGTGGCGGTCAGCGGCATGGGGGGAGAGATCAGCGAGAGTGACAAGGCACGCGTCATCGAAGCAGCCCGTGCCGTCACCGTGGCCGGTGGCAACCAGGTGCTGCATGTCCTGCCCCAGGAGTTCTTCGTCGATGGACAGGGCGGCATACGCGATCCCGTGGGCATAGCCGGAGTACGACTGGAAGCGGATGTCCACATGGTGACTGGATCCACTACGGCCATTCAAAACATCCGCAACAGCATCGTGCGGGCTGGGTTGACGGTACACGAAGTGGTACTGCAACCGCTTGCCGCCAGCCACGCGGTGTTGAGCGACGAAGAACGCGAGATGGGCGTGTGTCTGATCGACATCGGCGGCGGTACCACCGATGTCGCGCTGTTTTCACTGGGTAGCATCCATCACACGAGGGTCCTGGGGCTTGGCGGGCACAACGTGACCACAGACATCGCTGTGGGTCTGAGAACTGCATGGACGCAGGCGGAAGCGATCAAGCGCGGCTGGGGCGCGGCTCTGCCTGACATGGTCACCGGCGAGGAGACCGTGGAGGTGCCGGGCATTGCCGGGCGCCAACCGCATCGAGTCGAGCGCAGGAAGCTGGCATCGATCATCGGTATGCGCATGGAAGAGATCTTCGCATTGGTGCGGGACGAACTCCGCGCGGCGGGTTTCACGCGGCCACCTGGTGCCGGCGTCGTGCTCACTGGCGGGGGAGCGCTGATTCACGGCAGCGCCGAGCTGGCGGAAGGCGTGTTCGATCTGCCGGTGCGGATCGGACATGCGGAAAACGTCGCAGGGGTGGCTGACAGGATCAGCACGCCGGATTACGCCACTGCCGTCGGATTGGCCTGCATGGGCCTGTCGCGCCTTGCCGTGGACGCAGGGGGGCAGCCCGGCGGTGCTGCATGGAGGGCTCGACGCAGTCCTGTCTGGTGGCGTACTATGGTCGAATGGATACAGGCCCTGTTGTGAGCATGTCAAACTGGAAGCAAAAAACTCAAGCGAGGAGGACAACATGCCGTTCACGATTATCAGCAACAATGAGCGCAAAGCCATTATCAAGGTCGTCGGCGTTGGTGGAGCCGGCGGCAACGCGATCAACCGTATGATCAACTCCGGCATGTATGGCGTTGATTTCATCGCCCTCAACACGGATGCCCAGGCGCTGGAGATGTGCGCTGCGGATATGTCCGTCTGCATCGGCGAGAAAAGCGTGACCCACGGCCTGGGCGCCGGCGCGCAGCCGGATCTGGCCCGGCAGGCCATCGAGGAGGACCGGGACAAGGTGAGCGAGTTTCTACGCGACGCCGATCTGGTGTTCATAACCGCCGGAATGGGCGGGGGCACCGGCACCGGGGCCGCGCCCGCAGTGGCGGAGATCGCTCGCGAGCAGGGATCCCTGACCGTGGGCATAGTAACCGAACCGTTTCTCATGGAAGGGTTCCCGCGCATGCGCAATGCGCAGGACGGGATCGCCGAACTGCAGGAGCATGTCGACACCTTGATCACTATCAAGAACCAGCGTCTGCTGACTATCTGCTCGCGGGACACCACGCTCCAGGAAGCTTTTTTCAAGGCGGACGAGGTCCTCATGCAGGCGACCCGGGGGATTGCCGATCTGATCACGGTTCCCGGCATGATCAACCTCGACTTCAACGATGTGAAGACGATCGTCGCCGGCGGCGGCGACGCCATCATGGGGGTGGGCGCGCACCGGGGTGAGAACCGGGCCGTCGAGGCTGCCAAGAAAGCGATCAAGAGTCCGCTACTCGAGGACGTCTCGATAGAAGGAGCCAAGAAAGTTCTTATCAACATCGCCGCCGACTCGAACCTGACGCTGTTCGAGGTGAATGAGGCCATGTCGTTGATATACGAGGCTGTCGGCCAGGAGGCGAATATCATCTTCGGGACGGTGCTCGATGATACCCTGGTGGATGAGATTCGGGTCACGGTGATCGCCACCGGGTTCAACCTGAACAAGTCATCGGAGTTCGAGGCGGAGAAGAGTGAGCCGGAGGAGCCGGAGCAAGGTGACGCGAAAGCTGACTTGACGGTACCGGCGTTCATCCGGCGCGGGGCCAGAAACAGGGAGGAGGCGCTGGCACATTCCGAAAGACGAACGGGAGACAGTCCGGACTACCCGGCCGTACTGCGTCGCAAGATGGGCTAGCGATACAACTGGGTTGCTTTGGCGGATAGCGTTCGGGGGGAGGCCTGGCGCGGGTTCGAGATGCCCGGGCACAGGACCGTTGGCAGGGCGTCATGTGCCTCGGAGCGCCAGGGAGGGCGCCCGCGCCCTCCGGACGCATCAACATGGGTGCGGTACCGGGTTGAGCCTTCAGTCGTTCCGGAACGGGTCACCGGAGAGAATCGAGGGCGGCGCGCGCCGGCTTCCGGAAGGAGGCGGGAGCGTCGCCGCTTTACACGTCTGTCCGGTATGCGGGCGCACACTTACAAACGGTCGATCGCAAAAAGGTTGATCGCAGGCTGGGTTGTGTGTACATTGCCAACGGTCTGCAACCAGTTGAGCGGGCATTCCCAGATACCTGTGGAGGAGGTGCAGGCATGCTGGCAGTGCAAACCATCGCGCGGACCGACTTCCGGGTTGCAGCGGCGGTCAGGGAGTACCGCGACCCATGGAACTGAGCAGGAAAACGGAAGGACAAACGTTGGCCAATCGACGAAGCATTTCGCGGCTGCTTTCGCTGATGCTGCGGCACCGGCCTGACGAGTTCGGGCTGAACATCGACGCATACGGCCATGTACCGTTGAAAGAAGTCATTCAGGCGGTACTGGAGCGTTACGACGATGTCACCGAGGACGATATCGTGACGCTGGTCAATGATCCGGAGCAGCACCGTTTCGAGATCACCGAGAACGGTATCCGAGCGCTGTACGGCCACAGTTTTTACGTCGAGATGGATGGCGAGCCCATGCAGCCTCCTGAAACGCTGTATATGGGCAGCACTGCCGCGGCGGCACGGCGGATGAAGACCCAGGGCATCGTTCCCGGAGACCGCTTTTACGTGCATTTGTCGCTGACACGGGAGGCTGCGGCGGAGCGTAGCCGTGAGGTGCGCGGGCCGGTAGTGGTGGAAGTGCGGGCCAAGGAGGCGGCAGAGGCCGGTGTCGCATTCTATGCGCGTGGTTCTGTGGTGCTGACCCCGGAGGTGCCGGCTGCGTATGTGGGAGCCATCCAGGGGGCGGACACCACCGGTTCGCAGGCTGCCGCCAGCCGCATCCAGGCGCCCGAGGGAGGGCATACGTACGGTCGTAAGCTGCGCAAATCCACCCGCCGGTAATCGGGCTCAGTCCGGCAACTCGGTGCCTCGTAGCGCGCGCCAGCAACATGCAGGCGACCTCGTCCTCAAGAGAGCATAGACACCATGACTGATGTCCCCTGGGTCAACGTACCCATGAACGACCTCCGTATCCAGTACACGGCGCTCAAAGACCAGATCGACACCGCGCTGGCTCGGGTGATCGAGAACTGTGCCTTTATACAGGGGCCCGCTGTCCAGGCCTTCGAAGCGGCCTTCGCGCGGTATTGCGGCGTGGCTCACTGTGTCGGTGTCAGCAACGGCACGGATGCACTCAAGCTGGCGTTGGCGGCGCTGGACGTCGGTCCAGGAGACGAAGTGATCACTGCGCCGCATACTTTTGGAGCCACCGTTGAAGCCATACTTCAGGTCGGTGCGAAGCCGGTTTTCGTCGATATCGAACCCACGCATTTTACCTTCGATGTGGGCCAGGTGGAGGCGCAAATAACGCCGCATACCCGGGTCTTGTTGCCGGTGCATATCTATGGCCAGATGGTTGACATGGAGCCTTTGACGGACCTGGCTCGCAAGCATGGGTTGCGCGTCGTGGAAGACGCGGCACAGGCTCACGGCGCCTCGTACCGGGGACGGCGGGCGGGTGCCATGGGAGACGTGGGTTGTTTCAGCTTTTATCCGGGCAAGAACCTGGGCGCCTACGGCGATGCCGGCGGTGTGGTGACGGATGACGCGGACATCGCAGCCCGCGTGCGCGCCCTGGCCAACCACGGCCAGGATCCTGCCGCTAAATTTCTGTATCGCGAGGTCGGGTACAATCACCGCATGGACGGTTTTCAGGGTGCCGTGCTGGGCGTCAAGCTGCCGTTTCTGGAAGATTGGAACGCGGCCCGGCGCCGGGTGGCGGCCTGCTACGACAGGGGTTTTGCTGCGCTGGAGGCCGTGACGTGTCCGGCGGTGGCCGGGTACGGCGAGCACGTCTATCACCTGTACGTGGTGCGGGTGCCGGACCGGGACGCGTTGGCCGCAGAGTTGAAGGAAGCCGGCGTGCAGACCGCCGTACAATATCCCAATCCGCTGCATTGCACTCCAGCCTACGCCGGTCTGGGGTACGGACGGGGAACCCTGCCCGAATGCGAGCGCGCCTGTGCCGAAATCCTCTCACTGCCCATGTTTCCGGATCTGACGACGAACCAGGTCGAGCACGTCATAGATCGGGTGCGGGCGCATTACGGTTGTTCGTGATACCGCTCGTGTCCGGCACGAAGCCCCCCGAGGCTGAACCAACCCCGGGGGGCGGATCGGATGGCGCAGGACCGATGCTGCCTGGATTACAGCAGGCCTGTTTCCTTCATGAGTTTACGGACTTTCCGGCGCCCGGCAGCATCCAGGGTGGCCCCGGTCTGGCGAATAGGCCCGCCTGCCAGCCCCAGCATCTCGAGTCCTCCTTTGAGCATGGCATTGCCCAGTTCGCCCCGCATCTGTGTCAGCGGTTCGAAATAGTCGCGCCATTCCATGGCTTTGTCCCAATCCCGGGCCAGGGCCACGCGGTGAAGCTCCATGGACTGCGCCAACGAGATATTGGCCATGCCGGTGGTGAAGCCCACAGACCCCGCAAGGTAATAATACGGAACCATGTTTTCGCCGCCGCCGGTGATTATGGGCAGTTGGCCACCGGTCAAGCGAACGCCGGTACGCACCCAGTCCACGGCGTTGCTCTCCTCTTTGATGGCCACCACGTTGGACATTTTTTCCAGACGGGTCACCAACTGCGGCGATAGCAACTGAGCGCCGGCGCGAAAGGGTATCAGGCCGATATCGATCGCACCGGAAATGGCGCGGTGCCGTTCGTACAGCACCTTTTCACCGCGCTTTACTTCCGGGGGATGCGGCATGACCAGCACTCCGTCGCAACCTGCACCCTGTGCCCGTTCCGACATGCTGACCGCATTCCTGGTGGTTCCGCCCACCCCTGCCACGATCTGACATCGGCTCTCGGCGCCGCTGACAGCCGCCGTCGCCAGGTCGATGACCTCGCGGGCAGTCAGCGAGTGGAATTCACCGGAGCCGCCGCAGATCACCAGCGTCTTGGGTCCCTCTATACCGGCGAAGTACCGGGCGTTGCTCTCCATACCCTCCAGATCCGGTTCGTACTGGCCCCGGCGGTTCCTGCTGGTTTTGAACGGAGTCATGACGAAGACGTACACGCCGCCTGCGCCGAAGCGCGCGCGCAGGCCGGCGGGGTTGTTGTTCACAGGCATATCCAGTGGCCTTCCTCTCAGGTTGGGGACTGCTGCAGCCAGGCCGGGAGCTCGGAATCATCCATGCCATGGTAGGCACAACGATCGTACAGGCAGTCCTTGCACTCGCCTTTCAATGCGGCCAGGCGTGGCTCGCCTTTCACCGACTCGACCAGGTCGATCGCGGCGCGGACCTCGGACTCGGTACCTTCGGCCACCAGGATTACGGCGCCTTCATTACCGCCTATACCGCCTGAGGCGACATGCATGACAGCGACGCCGCACAGGCTCTGCAGGGCCTGGACCTCCGTCACGACGATTCCATGGTGGAGGCAATACATGCCGAAATGGGCGCCCATCGAGTAGTCGAAGGTCTTGGATCCGGTCCACTGGACCGCTTCCGGTACGGAGGGTATCAACTTTTCCAGCCCCACCGGAAAGATGTACTGCATGCCTGTGGAAGTCATGTAGCCGATGGTGGCCGCCACCGTGCCGCCATCGAATCCCGACGTGATGATCCCCACGTTGCCTTCTGGATCCACGGCGTTCGCTCCCTTGATGACCACCGTTTCCAGATGGAAATCCTCGAACACATCGGTCATGCTTTTGTCGACGACAACGCCCCGGTGCAGCACCAGCGGTATGTGGGGATCGCGCTGGTCCGCGGGGGTGACGCACAAGACACCCTGGGCACTGGTACCGGCTGTAAAGGCCTGTGGCGCGATGTCCAGTCCGGCCAGTTCCTGCGCGATGTACCCGTTGGTAGTACCGCCGACTACGCACACGTAGGCCTGTTCCAATGCGGTCTGGACTTCGGGCAGCTGTACCACGGCCCGGGCGATCAACCGCCTGGATTCGGGCGGTGTGAGTACGAACATGGCTTTCATGTGTCCGTCCTTTCGTGTGTCATAAGGTCTCCCGATCATACCATGCACCGCGCCGCAGTGCATCAAACCACGGCGTCATGGCGTTCCAGATCATTGGCAACCCAGTCCAGGCCGAGTTCCTGGTATTTGGCCCGGGTGGGCGCGGCGATGTCCGGGTCCCACCCGGCCATCTGATAGTAGGTCTGCAGGGCGGAGCGGAACTCGTGACGCTTGTGCGCGACGCCCGCCAGCGGTCCTGTGGTGAAGGGTTCAAAGAAACGATCCGGAAGGTAGTCGTCCTTGGCGCTGAACCCTTCCCGGGCGTTGAAAGCCCGGGCCATGGCCAGGCCGCGTTCCGCTGCCTTCATGAGCTCGAACAACGAGGTGTCCCACCCGGTGACGGCACGGACGATGTCGGTGACCCGGTTGGGGCCGTAGGGGAGAAAGAGGCACATGCCCAGCATGTTCTTGAGAATGGAGAAATGGGTATGGTGCAGGTACAAGCGGACCTTGGCCGGGCTCAGATCATCCTTGGGCAGCGGTTCCAGGATACCGAAGGGTTGCACCCCGCCCATGCCCACCTCGCTGGTGTAGGCCGTGTCATGGATGTTGTGGACATGGTCGGCACCGGTAGGCGACAAGGCATATCCCAGCCCCAGCGCGAATTTATAGCGTGGTTCATGCATGGGCAGCGGTTGTCCCTTGACCTGGATGGCAAAGGGCCGTGCCGCCGGTCCCCAGGCCTCGATGCAGGCCTCGTAGCCCTGGGCCAGCAGATCACCGATACCCTGGCGATTGACCATCATCTCCAGCAGCTGGATCATGGCATCGGCGTTGCCGAAGTTTGCCTTGATGCCGCCGGTGTCCTCGTCCGTGATGATCCCGTTCTCGTAGCACTCCATGGCGAACGAGACCATCATGCCGCCGCCGATGGTGTCCAGTCCGGTTGCGTTGCAGATGGCATTGCCCTTGGCCACGGCTTCCAGATTGCCGACGCCACAATTGGATCCCAGGGCACCGGCTGTTTCGTATTCCGGGCCACCGTACACCGAATCCGTCTTGTACTTGCCTTCCTTGACCTCGACCTCGCGTTTGCAGCGAACGACACAGGCGTAACATGTGCCGCGCCGTTTGAGGATGGTGTCGGTCATGGTGGCTCCGGTAATGCTCTCCGCCTCCTCGAACTGCCCCTCGAGGAAGTTGCGCGTGGGCAGTCCGCCGTCTTCGTGCAGACCGAGCAGTCCTCCATCCGTACCGTGTTCCTGCAGACCCCGGTAGCTGGACTTGCCGTCGTCGTTGAGCCAGGAAACCAGTTCCTTTATGGGCGCGCCATCGGCCACGGCCTTGCGCCCGGAACCGCGGCAGGCGACCGCCTTCAGGTTCTTGGATCCCATCACCGCGCCCATGCCGGTACGACCGGCGGCGTGATGCAGATCCTCCATGACGCAGGCATTGACTACGAGGTTCTCGCCCGCCTGGCCGATGGCCGCGAAGCGCAGTCCTTTCTGATCCGTCTGCTGCCGGATCATGTCTTCCGTCTCCACGACATCCTTGCCCCATATACCCTCGGCGCTGCGGATTTCGACCTTGTCGTCGTCGATGTAGATATAGACGGGAGCTTCGGCGCGGCCTTCGACGATCAGTCCGTCGTACCCGGCGCGGACCAGCTCGGCCGCAAAAAATCCTCCCACATCCGCCTCGCCGAAACCACCGGTCAGGGGGCTCTTGGCGCCTACGGCGGACCGGCCGCTGCCTGACAGTTGAGTGCCGGTGAACACGCCCGGGGCGAAGATCAGGAGGTTCCCCGGGCCCAGCGGATCGACACCCGGCTCCAGCTCACGGAGCAGATAGTAGGCGACCATTCCCCAGCCGCCGAGGTAGGTCCGGTAGAAATGCTCGTCCGGCGCGTCACAGCCTATGCGGCCGGTAGTCAGGTTGATTCGCAGGATCTTGCCTTGGTAGCCGTTAGGCATGAGGGATTCCTCCATCGACATGAATCGGGTGGGCGTCAGCGGGCCTGTCCCGCGCGGTTGATCACCGAGGCTGCCTGTCCGGACGGCTGCCCCGGTACTCCATGAGGTGTAAGGATCCGCATTTTACGTCATTGCAGCAAGTCCGACAGCCATCGCTTCGAGTCCGGTCCGCACCTTGACAGGCGTCGACGGCTCCGCTTACTTGGACGGCAATGCTGCAGTCGATGGGTGATCAGCGCCGTCGCCGATTCATGATCAGCGTCGCACCTGAAAACCGGGAGCGACGCGGCTTTTACCCACTCAGTATAGGAGAGAGTCCGTTTGCACACTGACCCACTGAATGCTCGCCTCTTCGGGTACGGAGTGCCCTATCGAGTGCGTTTCGATGCCGGTGGAGCCGTGCAGGCTCTCCCCACCGACGCCGCCCTGGAAGCCAAGAGGCTGGCCGGCGAACTCGAGGCCCTCACCGGCGGGGAGGCTGAACCCGCGGCGGAAGAAGGGGATGCATGGGCCATCTCCATGCCGTTTGGACGCTGCGGCGTCAACGGGTTGCCGCTGGAGTACCTGATGGTGCATCATCAGGCGGAAGCCTACCTCGAGGTTCTCACTCCTGCTGGCGTCGAAGTGAACAACCTGAGTCCCGGCCAGATCGTGACATTGAAACCCGGTCGGGTCGCGCGGCTGCGTGCCCGCCCGCTCCCTGGCCGCCAGGTGCTGGTCGCCTTCCAGACGGAAGACCGCACGCCACTCCAGGGCAATGCCGCACCCTTTTGTCCGGACCACGAGTTGCCGGATGAATTCGCCGACCGGTTGCGCACGTGTCATGCGGCCTTTCAGCAAACGCGCAGCCAGGCTTGCATGCAGGCTGCCCGTTACACCGGAGTGCTACAGGATTTCTTCGGCCGGATGGCGGAGAAAATCGCCGCTGACCCGGCTGTGCATGCCACTCAGGCGGCGGCCCGTTCCACCGGGACCTATGACGTGGACGATCAGGTCCCGCTGTTCGAGCGCCAGAAGGCCCTGTTGACGCCGGAGATCATCCAGCGTACAGGCGCGGCGGATCCGGTGCTGTTCCGTTTCCCAGGCATGTTCGGTGGCATTGCGATGTTATATCAGTTGTTTCCGGCGGATTGAGTCCACCTCCGCGGCATCCCGTGCCCATCAACATGAGGTATTCCCGTCATGCGATGGTATCCGCGGATCCTGCGTCGTGCGCTGCTCGGGGCCGTGATCGGTATCGTCCTGTTGCGTCTGGTTGAATGGCAGTCTCCGGACGGTGACTGGAGGCTGGCTGCCGCTGGTGTCGTGCTGGTCATCGCCTGGCTTCTGGGCCGACGCTGGATACGGACGCGGCGTGACGATCATGCATCACGGTAGACGCAGCCATACTGCATCATCGTCCACTGCCGGTTCGTGCGGCAGCGGACGCACGCATACCCCACAAGGAGTGAACCATGTATCGGATCGGTGAACTGGAGATCAGTCGTCTGCGCACCCTGTTCGAGAGCGGCAAAATCTTCCGCTACGGACAAGGGGGAGAATGCGATCGTTTCGAGCAGCGATGGGCCGAACACCTGGGTGTGGCACACTGCCGGTTGACGCGCAGCGGTACCGCGGCCTTGTACACGGCGCTGGTCGGTATGGGTGTGGGACCCGGAGATCAGGTCATCGTTCCCGCCTACACCTACATGGCCACGGCCCTGGCGGTGTTGTCGGCGGGCGCCATTCCGGTAATCGCGGATGTGGACTCGTCTCTGACGCTTTCGCCCCAGGATGTGAAACGACGCCTGACGCCTCACACCCGGGCCATCATCCCCGTCCACATGGTGGGCCTGCCGTGCGACATGGACAGCCTTACCCAGGTAGCACGCGAGCACGATCTGCTGGTCCTGGAAGATGCGTGTCAGGCTGTGGGGGGGGGCTACAAGGGGAAGATGCTGGGGGCTATCGGTCACGCCGGTGCTTTCAGCTTCAACTTCTACAAGAACATCACCTGCGGTGAGGGCGGGGCTTTTGTCACCAGCGAACAAGCGATCTGCGATCGCGGCTCGGTAGCGGTGGATTGCTGTTCGTTCTACTGGAATCCCGCCGAGGAACGCGAGGAACTGCAATTCGCCGGGCACAACTTTCGGGCGTCGGAGCCGGAGGGCGCCATACTCAACGTGCAGTTGCAGCGGCTGGAAGGCATGCTGGCCAAGATGCGAGCGCATAAAAAAGCGCTTCTCGAGGCCGGCGTGGATGCCGGGCTGGAATCCATTCGGAACAACAGCCTGGAGTACGAATGCGGTACCCACCTCGGTTTCTTTTTTCCCGATGAAGCGGCCGCTCGCGCTTTCGCCTCTGCCCTGCAGACGCAGAAGGTCGGTGCATTCCTGCCCATGGACACCGGGCGCCATGTGTACACCCGGTGGGATCCCATCATGCGCTATCAGGGGGCGCACCATCCGGCGCTGGACCCGTTCAAGATTCCGGCCAACGCGGAAGCGCGCATCGAGTACCAGGTGGACATGTGCCAGGTTTCGCTGGATATACTCAACCGCAGCGTATTGCTACCCATGCATCCGGACAACACCCAGAAGCGTGTGGACGAGATCTCGGCCGCAATCCGACAGGCAGCGGCCGGATGAGGCTGGCGCCCGGTATCGGAGCCGTGAACGGCGGATCCAGAGCCGGCTGATCGTCAATCATGCCCATGCGCGGCATCGGCCGGATCAACCGCCGTCCGCCGCCCGGATTCGTACGAAGCGGTGGAAAGCGTTGCGTGCGTGCAGGCGGAGGTGCTTGACCACCGCAACCGGTAGAGCCGTGAAGTCGGTGTACGAACCCATACAAGCCTAGAGGAGACCTGATCATGCGGCAGGAGTCGAAGGCATTTCTTGAAGCCATGCTGGCATTACCGAGCCCTTCGGGATACGAAGGGCCGGTGCGCGAAGTGTGGAAAGAAGAGACGCAGAAGTTCGCGGATAGCGTCGACTCAGACGTCCACGGCAACGCCATCGCGGCATTGAACCCCAAAGGCTCGCCGCGGATCATGTTCGCCGGGCACATGGACGAACTGGGTCTGCAGGTTGCTCATATAGCGGACAATGGATATCTCCACTTTCACACCATCGGCGGATTCGATGCAAGCACGATTCCGGGCCGCAAGGTGCGCATTCACACGGCCACAGGACCGGTTCTGGGCGTAACGGGGCGCAAGGCCATCCACCTGATGAGCCAGGAAGAGCGCGGCAAGCCGTCCAAGATCCACGAGATGTGGATCGACATCGGCGCGAAAGACGCGGAGGCGGCCCGCAAGCTGGTAGCCATCGGGGACCCGGTCACCTATGAGCCCAACTTCGAACTCATGGGTGAGGGTCTGGCGGTAGCCCGCGGTTTCGATGACCGCATGGGCGCCTTTGTGGTCGCCGAAGCGCTGCGCCAGGTGGCCATGGGCAAGGAGAAACCGCGGGCGGCACTGTACGCCGTGGCCACCGTGCAGGAGGAGATCGGTCTGCGCGGAGCACGCACCAGCGCTTTCGGCATCGATCCCCTGGTGGGCATCGCGGTGGATGTCACCCATGCCACGGATCATCCGGAGGTCGACAAGCGCCGAGTCGGTGACGTCAAGTTGGGCGAGGGACCGGTGATCACGCGCGGCGCCAATATCAACCCAAAGGTGTTCACGCTGCTCGTTCAACTCGCCGAGAAGGAGAATATACCCCACCAGGTCGAAGCGACTGCCGGCGGTACCGGTACAGACGCCAATGCCATCCAGCTCACCCGGGCCGGGGTGGCAACCGGGCTTTTGGGCGTTCCCCTGCGTTACATGCACACCCCTGTAGAGGTTCTCTCGCTGAGCGACCTGGCGGCGGCCTCCAGACTGCTGGCTGCCTTCGCGCTGGCCGTGGACGACAATACGAATTTCGTGCCCTGAAGGAGATTCGCAGTATGAAAATAACAAGCGTGGACATCTGGACCGTCGTAGTGCCCACCCTTCCCGGGCGGGTCCACAGTCCGGAATACGAGGCCTCCACCGGCTGGGACCAGATTCCCAAGCACATCCTGGTTCTGAACACGGACACGGAGTTGACCGGCCTGGGTGAGACCGGCCGGGGGGTACCCGTGGAACAGGTCCGTGATGGCGCCCGCCAACTGCTGGGAGCGGATCCGGAAAAATTGACTCTGCAGAACATCTTTGCCGGGCGCAGCCGGGGGGACGAGACCTGGCTGGACCTGTTCCAGGGGCCGGCCTACGACGCGTTCGAAATCGCGGTATTCGACCTGGTGGCCAAGGCCCGGGGAGTGCCCGTGCATGACTTGCTCGGGGGCGCCGTGCGCGAACGCGTCAGGGCCGACTACTGGATGGGGCACCAGACCCCGGAAGACGGCCGTCGCAGTGTCGAGCGGGCTCTAGGTCTGGGATTCAAGGGAGTGAAAATCAAGTGTCGCATCCAGGAGCCCATGGTCGAGCGTCTGCAAGCCATGCTGGAAGCCGGCGGTCCTGATTTCAAGGTGACCGTAGATCCCAACGAGCGGTTCTATACGGCGGAGCAGACCATCGAGCTGGCATCCCGCCTCAAACAACTGGGCAATGTCGAAGTATTCGAGGATCCCATTCCCAAGTCGGACATGGAGGGTTACCGGCAGATCCACGCAGCCGTGGAGCTGCCGGTGGCCATGCATCTGGGAGATGCCGGCAAGATGCTGGAGGCGATCAACGCTGGCGTGGTCGATTGTTTCAACCTCGGTGGCGGACTGGTCGGCTTCCAGCGTCTGGCTGCCGTCGCCGCGGCCGCCGGCATGCGCTGCTGGCACGGTTCGGGCAATGACCTGGGCATCATGGACACGTCGTTCATCCATGCTGCTGCTGCCGCCGCCAACTGTACCATGGCCTCGGATTTCGTCGGCAGCTGGACGCGCGAGGACGATCTGATCGTCGAGCCGATCACGTTCGCGGACGGTTTCACGCCTGTTCCCATGGAACCCGGTCTGGGCTGCGAGCTGGACCGGGAGGCGTTGTCGCGGTATACCCAGTCGCACGAGAACGTGCAGTAAGGAGGAACCATGGCTCAGGCCCAGGTCAATGTGGTGGCGCACCGGGGAGCATCCGGCACGCGTCCGGAGAACACGGCTGCGGCATTTGCCGAAGCGATTCGTCTGCGGACGGAGATGATCGAGTTCGACGTCCATCTGACCGCGGATGCCCGGTTGCTGGTCATCCACGATCCCACGGTGGATCGCACCTCGGACGGTAGCGGCGAGGTGGGCTCCATGACCCTGGCACAACTCAAGCAACTGGATGCGGGCAGCTGGTTCGCGCCCGAGTACGCCGGTGAACGTTTCCTGACGCTGGACGAGACGCTGGACATGATGCCGCCGGGTATGCGACTCAACGTCCATGTCAAAGCCAACGCCTCGGTGCGCGAGCGGCTGCTGCCCATGGTCATCGAGATCCTGACTCAGCGCCAACTGCTGGATACCGCCTACATCGCCAGCGACGAGGAGTCGTTGTGCCTGGCTCGACGCGTGCAGCCGGAGCTGGTCGTGTGCAATCTATCGACCAAGCCTGCAGAGGACTACGTCAAGCGGTCTGTTGCTGTCGGCTGCACCATCATCCAGCCGGGGCACGCGATGACCACGCCCGAACTGGTGGCGGAGGCGCATGCGCAGGGTCTGGAAGTCAACCCGTTCTATGCCGACACCCAGGCCGAGATGCAGCGCCTCATCGGCTGCGGCGTGGACGGCATCCTTACCAACCAGCCTGAACGCCTGCAGGCTTTGCTGCGGCGCGGCTGAACCGGGCTACCCGGAGCCGGAGCTCTCCGGCCGGTCGTATCGCCGCGGCGCCGGACTGCCGGCAGCGGTTGGCGGTAGAGACGCGCACCCCAACAGAAAGGATGATCGGCATGTACGCGGCACCGCTCGGATCCTGGTCACGAGCCGTCAACTCCGGGACCCTGGATGCCCAGTTCGAACGTTTCTATGGTTCCGGGCAGACGGAGGTCTGGCGCTCGAACTACGAACAGGCGCTGTCGTTGTTCAGAGAGCGTTTCGGCGCTGGCGCCGGTGATATGGTCATCGCGCGCTGTCCGGGCCAGATGAATGTCATGGGATGCCACATAGATTATGGCGGCATGCCGTCTATCCGTCTGGCGGTGCAGGGGCGGGACACGCTGACCCTGCTGCGCTCACGTCCGGACACCCGGGTGCGTCTGCACAACGTCCTGGATTATCCCGGAGAACCGGCAGACCGGTTCGCGCCTATCGAGTTCGATCTGGCCGACATCATCCCCGCAGAGAACGTCGGTGACCGTGAATCACTGATGCGGTATGCGGCCCGGGTCTGCAACGAACGGCAGGCGCGTACTGGCGTAAGTCAGGTGGATGACTGGACCATCCTGGTGCAGGGGCAGCTGGTATTCCTGGAGTCGTATTTCCGTGGACGGGTGGACTGGCACGGTTTCGACGGTCTCGTCTGGAGCAACGTGTCGCCCAGCGGGGGCATGAGTTCGTCCTCTGCGCTGGTCATCTCCTCCGCCTGTGCGGCCATGGGCGTGCATGGGCTGGATCCCCGGCTCGATATGCGGCTGGAGGACCTGGTCGACGGCGTCGGCACGTCGGAATGGATCCGCGGCACTCGGGGCGGAACAGCCGACCATGGCGGCATGGTCATGGGCATTTCCGGCAAATTGGTCAGCGTCGGCGTGTTTCCGGCCAAATCCTGCGGCGAAGCGGAGCTCCCGGAGCAGTACGCCGCATTCGTGGTGGACAGCGGCGTGCCCCGGGTCTACGACGATGCCATGAAAGAGGAAACGGTCATCGCCTATCCTCTGGGCACCTTCATGGTGCGCGACCTGCTGCTGCCCCGGTGGCGCGGGACGGCGGATTTCGCGGGACTGGTGCCGGATTACGCTGATCGTATCGAATTTATCCGAGATATCACCGAGAACAACCTGGGACTGGGGTTGCCGGCCATGTACCAGCTGCTGGCCGGGGTGCCACAACAGATCACCCTGGCGGAGCTGGAGGCCCGGTCACGGCAGGAGGGGTGCCTGCGCGCCTATCAGCGCATGGTCGAGCGCGAAGTCGAAGGCAAGTTCCCCCATATTACCGCCCGGTATCCCGTCAAACTCCGTCGCCGGTTCGTCTTTGGCCTGACGGAGCAGGACCGGGTGCGGTACGTGATCGAATACATGAACGCCGGTGCGATGAGCACCGCACTGGAACTGGCGCGCATCGCCCACGAAGGAGACCAGGACCGGGAGGTGGAAGATGCCACCCTCGCCGACCTCGAGGTCCGGGCGCGACGCGGCGACGAACGCGCCCGGCTGTGTTTCCTGCCCGGCGGGTACGGCCGCATGACGCCGGAGTATGACCGGGTGGTGCAAGGCATCAACGATTTTCTGTTGCAGGAGGGCGGGCCCGTTGCCGGCTCCGTCCAGGGCTTCGGCGCAGGGTGGGGCGGCAATGTCGGCGGTATCGTCGACCGGGAGTTCCTGACGGGCGCGCGGCGGCAGGACTTCCAGCACCTGCTGCGCCATGAACTGGGCATTCAGCAGGATCCGGCCGAGTGTGTGGCCACGCCTGGAGAAGGCGCCTGCCTGGTGCGCCCGCCGACACCGTAGGCGGGCTGGCCATCGCCCGGGTATGGGGCACCGGTAGCAAGCGACAGCGGCGCCCCGGACGCAAGACGCCCCTGCCGTCCGTCCAGGGCGCCGCGGCAGGGGCTGGATCCGGTTCACTGGCGGTAGCGCAGATAACGCCCGGGACGCGGATACGACAGTCGTTCCACCGGGGCGCCGTCGCAGATCACTGGAACGCCGTTGACCAGCACCTGCTCCATACCGGTAGAATGCTGATGAGGTTCGGCGTATGTTGCCCGGTCGGCGATGATGTCGGGATCGAAGACGACCACATCGGCGCAGGCGCCTGTGGTCAGCGTGCCGCGCCCGGTGATGCCGAAGCGTGCGGCCGGCATTCCGGTGAGTTTGCGCACCGCCGCCTCCAGCGTGAACAGCCCGTGATCCCGTACGCACGGTCCCAGCAGACGGGCTGCCGAGCCATACAGGCGCGGGTGCACCGCGCCGTCCGCGAAGTAGATCCCGTCGGTGCCCGTCATGCTGCGCTCATGCGCTACAAAGGGCTCCACCAGGGCGTCGTCGCCGTGGTGAAAAACCAGCAGCACGGCCAGGTTCTCCTCGATGAGCAGGTCGGCCAGCGCTACGGCCGGCGGCTTGTTCACGGCGTCGACGTAGTCGCTGAGTCGCTGGCCGATATACGCGGCGTTGTCGCGTCCGGGAAGCCACGCGAGACTGATGTTGTCCAGGGGATAACTGTCCAGAGAACAGGCGAACTGGCGGCGCAGGGCCGCATCCGTCAGCCGCGACAGCACGGCCAGAGGACCCTGGGTGAAGGCGTCGTAAGGGAGCATGAAGTTGAGCATGGTGCTGCCGGGAAGGTACGGGTACACGTCGAAGGTGAAGTCCACCTCGTTGACGGCAACCCGGTCGATATAATTCAGCAAGGCGTCGATGTCCGCCGGCTTGCTCGCCTTCAGGTGGGAAACGTGTACCGGGACGCCGGCCCGACGGCCGATTTCCACCGCCTCCCTGACACCATTCAGCGTGCCTTTCAGGTAGCGCACATGGGTGACGTACAGACCCTGCCACGGCGTCAGCGACCGACACACTTCCACCAGCTCCTCCGTGCTGGCGAAGCACTGGGCGATGTAATCCAGGCCCGTGGACAGGCCGACGGCGCCGGCGTCCATGGCGTGCTCCACCAGCGTGATGATTGCGCGCAGCTGGAAATCGTCCAGAGGTTGACGGCCGAAGCCGCCGGCCATCGACCGCACGTTGCCGTAGGGAACGTGCGCCAAGACGTTCTGCGCGGTGCGGCCATGCAGCAGGCCCATGAATTCGTCCACCGTCTGCCAGCCGGTATAGTCTTCGAACCGCAAGCCGTTGAGACCCCGCAGGTAATACAGCCACTCTGCATGAGTGCGGGCATCGAGCGGCGCATAGCCGATACCGTCCACCAGCAGCAGTTCGGTGGTGAATCCCTGCATCGTCTTGGGGGCGAAGTTGGGGGTTCGCAACAACCAGCCATCGGAATGGTTGTGCACGTCGATGAAACCGGGTGCGACGATCTTTCCGCCCGCCTCCAGGTGGTATGCGGCTTGAGCTGCGTTCAGGTCGCCGATCGCGGCGATCCGGTCACCGCGGATGCCGATGTCGGCTTGGTACCGTGGCGCACCGGTTCCATCGATCAGGTTGCCGTTGCGAATGACTAGGTCGAACACGTGTGGCCTCCAGGTTATCAGCGGTCTGCAGCGACAGCGATGCCGCCGATGCGTCCGCGGCTGTGGCGGCGTACGGCTGAAGCACTCCACTGCTTTCGCCGGCCGGTACAGGCATGTTGCGTGTCCATGGGGTCCCGCGGTCCTGCTCCGGCGGAACGAAGCGCGCCGGCGGTGGCTGCCAGGCCGCGGGGTGCGTCGCTTGAGCCGAATGCTGCAAGGTGGTAAGTTCTATTCCGGCACCACACCGGCGAACGGATTCACCGGTGACAGACGGCAACCGGCCCGGATTCCCCGGGAGCAGCGCAGTGGAAAATACCCCAGTTGGCAGACGCGGGCAACGTGTCAGGAACGGGAGTGAAGGCAGGTATGGGCGAAGAGGCTGTCGGCAGCATGACGGTGGACGGAGTCGAGTTGCGCCTGAGCGCGCCGCTGCGGTTTCAGCAGAAATGGGTCGGACAAAAGGATCTGCTGTACCAGCTGCTGGCCTGCTGGATCGTGCTCAACGAGCAGGATCTGCCGCTGACCCCGCGCCTCACCGGCCATCCGGGCACTGGCAAGACCACGCTGGGCATGGCCGCCGCCTGCCAGCGGCGGCAGCCTTTGTTCATCTACCAGTGTACCAGCGACACCCGGCCGGAGGATCTGCTGGTGACTCCGGTGCTGGCGGATTCCGGACGGATCGCCTACCACGCCTCGCCCCTGGTGTCGGCCATGCTTCTGGGCGGGGTGTGCGTGCTGGATGAGGGCAATCGGATGAACGAAAAGAGCTGGGCTTCGCTGGCGCCGCTGTTGGATCATCGCCGTTACGTGGAGTCCGTGATCGCGGGGATCGTGATCCCGGCTGTAGCGGATTTCCGTTGCTGTGTCACCATGAACCAGGATGCCTCCACCTACGAGGTACCGGACTACATTCTATCGCGCCTGCAGCCCACCCTCAACGTTGAGTTCCCCAACCGCGCCGACGAACTGGCCATACTGCGCCACCATCTGCCTTTTGCCGAACCGGAGCTGCTGGCCCTCACGGTGGATTTTCTGCAACGTGCTCACGGACTGGATCTGGAGTTTTCGCCGCGCGACGGCATTCACGTGGTGCGTTATGCCTTGAAACGGCTGGCGCAGACCTATGGGCATCCTTTGAACCAGGACAAGGCCTGGCACGAAGCGCTGGAACGCGTGCTGGGTTCCGAGGCCGTTGATCTGGAGACGCTGGCCCGTCAGCGGCGCGACGCCCCCGGGGAGGCCGGCGGTGATCTAAACTTGTCAGATTTGTTCTTCACCGGCAACGAACCGCTGGCGCCGGGCGACGACGACGCCCCAACATCATGAACCCGGTATTCGATCTGAGTCCGCGTCTCACGGTGCTGCCCATCGTCCATGGCAGCGCGGAATTCGCTCTGCTCGTTCGACGTCATCTGCGCCGGAACCCCTGCGATTGCCTTGCCGTTCCCCTGCCGCCGGCTTTTGCCGCGCCGGTGGAAACCGGTGTCGAGATGCTGCCGCGGGTCAGCATCGTGCTACAGCCGGAATTGCCCGGCGGCAACACCTGCAGCATGGTGCCCGTGGAACCCAGCCAGGGAGTCGTCACGGCGATACGACAGTCCATGGAGGCCGGTGTGCCGCGAGCCTACGTGGATCTGGAGGTGGCGGAGTACGAGCCTTACGGCATGGTGCTGCCGGATCCATTCGCGCTGAAACAGGTGCCGCTGGAGCGCTTTGCCGCGGCTGTGCTGCCGTATGTCGCCGCGCCGGATCCGTACGGGCAGCGCCTTCAGCGCATCCGGCGTATGGCGTATGAACTGCACCGTCTTGAACTGGACTACGAGCATGTCCTCTGTGTTTGCTCCATCCTGGACTGGCCCTGGTTGCGGCAAGCCTATGTCAGCCGGGCGCCGTTCATAGAGTCTGTCCGTCCGGCGGGGATGCCCCGGCTGTGCACCGTGCCCGAGGAGGACGTGTTTTTCGTACTGGGAGAACTGCCTTTCATCACCCACCTGTACGAACATCGGCGAGCGGAGTTGCTGCGCGACGAAACGTTGGCCATGGATGGCGTCAAGGCACTGCTGCGGGAAGCCGGAGAGAAGTGGCGTCAACAATCCGGCAGCCGTGACTGGAACATCACCACCAAGACGCTGGGAATCATCCTGACTTACGCTCGCAACCTGACCTTGATGGACCGGCGTCTGACGCCGGATCTGTACCATCTGGCCCTGGCTGCCAAACAGGTGGTCAGCGACGGTTACGCACTGGCGCTGATCCAGCTGGCGCGCCGTTATCCGGCGCAGTGCCTGGCTACTGAGCTGGAGATCATCAGAGCCGGACCGGACGCCTGCATCGATGCCGCCGGTCAGAAGCATGCGGTGAAGAACCGGCTTCAGGGCGCGCCGCGGATATGGAAGGCGCTGGCGCTGCGGCCGCCGCCCGCACCGCCGCAACGGCGCCGCTGGCAGCTGCGCTGGAATCCGCTGGCCCAGTGTTCGTACCCTCCCGAGGACGAACGGATCGAGTCGTTCCAGCGCTATGTGCGGCAACAGGCGCGCATGCTGCTGGGCGACACCGAGGCCCGCACGGAACGGTTTACGGCGTCGATGAAAGACGGTCTGGATATCCGCGAAACCATGCGCAACTGGCACAAACGCGAGTTGTACGTGCGTGAGCTGCCACCGGCGCGCGGTGACATCGAAGTCGTGGTTTTCCTGTTCGACGCGGTACCGGATCCCGGGGCCTACCCGTGGCGCACTACCTGGTATGCCGAGCACGAAGGGGAATCCACGCTGTGTTTCTTCGCCACCCGGTTCATGGACAACATGGTGGGACCCGGCATCGGCCAGGCGCTGTACGGAGGGTGTTTCTTCATCTACCCACCTCGCCCCATCGCCGATGTATGGCGGGATAACCAGCTCGATTTCGCGCGCAGTCCGGCCGAACGTCTGGTGGCCGGCGCGCTTTTTCATTCGCGGGAACGGTATGTGGCCCTGGTATCCCCATTCCCGCCGCCGGCCTCCTGGCGGCGGTTGGCCCGGCGCCTGCAGAAGCAGTTCGTGCACATTCCGCTGCAACGTTTCTCCAGCGACACCATCGATCGCTTGCGGCGATTCCACGTGCTCAACGGGCGGTTGGTGCGGTCCTATGCGGCGCGGTTTATCCGCGATCCTGGTTGACCGGCTGCGGCTGACTGCGGCGAGGCGCCTCCGGCGCTGTGTTTGCTTGACACTGCCAGAGGGCGGCGCTATCCTTTGCCCTGGTCTAACGGCAGCGTCCGCATGATGCCCTGTGGCGGGGTATCAGACAGCGCTGCGTAGTTTTATGAAAGGACTCGAACGTGCGTATAATAGACCCTCACGTCCACGTCTGGACGAACGATCCTGCTTTCCCCTGGCCGGCCCAGACCGCCAACCCTCCCAGAGAAGATCGCACACCGGAAATGCTGCTCCAGTTGATGGAGACCCATGGGGTGGAGAAGACGGTCCTTGTGCAGGTAATCCATTATCGTTGGGACAACTCCTACGTTGCCCATTGCCTGCGGCAGTATCCTGACAAATTCATGGGCGTTGGCCGGGTCAATCCGGAGGATCCGGAGGCGCCGGACCATCTGCGCATGTGGACCGAGGAGCACGGGCTCCATGGCGTCCGCCTCAGCCCGTCACGCGAGCCCGGCCAGGACTGGTTCACCGGGCCGCTGATGCCGCCGCTGTTCGCCCGGGCCCAGGATCTGGAGGTACCCATGCTGATCCTCACCGGTCCGCGGCGTCTGCCGGATCTGGAACGTCTGGTCAGGGCTCATCCCGACCTTGATGTAGTTATCGATCACATGGCGGATGTCCATCCTGATGACCCGGAGGGCATCGGGATGCTGGCCGGGATGGCTCGTTATCCGCGCGTATTCGTCAAGATCAGCCATACCTGGTCCATTTCCAGCCAGAGCTATCCGTGGAGAGACACCCACGGACTGGTTGAACAGGTGTACCGAGCTTTCGGCCCGCAGCGTATCATGTGGGGTACAGACTGGCCGGTCTGTCTGGCCCGGGCGGAATACGGACAGACCCTGGAGGTTGTCCGTGACCACATGCAATTCATCTCGCCGGAGGATCTGGAGTGGGTGCTGGGTAAGACGGTGCTGCGGCTGTGGCCCTTCGGCGAAGAACCAGGAGGTGCCTGATGAAAATCGGAATCGTAGGGGCCGAGAATAGCCATACGGCAGCCATCGCCAAGGTGATCAACGTGGAGAAGAAAATCGAAGACTTCTCCGTCACGCATGTGTGGGGGGAGACGAACGCTTTCGCGCGTAAAGCCGCCGAAGATGGCCAGATCCCTAATATCGTTGCGGAACCGGCGGATCTCATCGGCCAGGTGGATGCCGCCGTGGTGGACCATCGGCACGGCAAAGAGCACCTGCCCGCGGCTCAGCCGCTGTTGGAGGCCGGGCTCCCACTGTTCATCGACAAACCCTTCAGTTATCGTACCGCCGAGGGCCGTGCCTTTCTCCGGCGTGCGGCAGAATTGGGGGTTCCGGTGTGTTCGTTTTCCGTCCTGCCGCACCAGGAGGCATTCAAGCGGCTGAAGCGGGAGATGGGTGAACTCGGTGCCATATACAGCGTGGTGTCCACGGGAGCCTGCGACATCCGCTCCGAATATGGCGGTATCTTCTTTTACGGCATACACCAGGTGGACATGGTCCTGCGGTTGCTCGGTTACGACCTGTCCTACGCTCAGGTTATCCGCGGCAGCGGCAAGAATCATGTTGCAACCATCACTTACAAAAACGGTGCGGTGGCCACCATGAACCTGATCGGCGCCGGGCCGGCGCGGTTCCACCTGAGCGTCATCGGCGAGGAAGGTCGCCTGGACCAGGAGATCGCTTTCGACGAGAGTCCATACCTGGCAGGCGCCGTGGAATTCTGCCAGATGTTCCGCACCGGTAAGACGGAGGAGACCGAACAGAGCATGCTGGGGCCGGTGGCGGTCCTGGAGGCACTGGAAAAATCCATCGAGCGCAAGGGGCGGGTTCGAATCTCACTCTGAGGAGAGAAGACTAATGCAGCCGATCAAGATCCTGCTTGAAGAGAAGGATATGCCGGACAAGTGGTACAATATTCAGGCCGATCTCAAGGTCCCCATGCCGCCGCCGCTGCACCCCGGCACCAGGCAGCCCGTAGGGCCGCAGGATCTGGCACCGCTTTTCCCCATGGGCCTCATTCAGCAGGAGATGTCGCAGGATCGCTGGATAGAAATTCCGGATGAGGTTCGGGACGTGTACACCATGTGGCGGCCGTCACCCCTGTACCGCGCGCGGCGTCTGGAAAAGGCGCTGGATACACCGGCTCACATCTACTACAAATGGGAAGGGGTGAGTCCTCCGGGCAGTCACAAACCGAACACCGCCGTGGCCCAGGCCTATTACAACAAACAGGAAGGCATCAAGCGCATCGCTACGGAAACCGGAGCGGGTCAATGGGGGACGGCGCTGTCGTTTGCCTGCAACCTTTTCGATCTGGAGTGCATGGTCTACATGGTGCGGATCAGCTTTGACCAGAAACCGTACCGCAAAGCCATCATGGAAGCCTATGGCGCCAAGTGCATTCCCAGCCCCAGCCCACATACCCAGGCAGGGCGCAAGATCCTGGAGCAGGATCCGGACACGCCGGGCTCCCTGGGTATCGCCATATCGGAGGCGGTGGAGGACGCAGCCAGCCGGGACGATACGCACTACTCGCTGGGTTCCGTACTCAACCACGTGCTGCTGCATCAGACCATCATCGGCATCGAGGCGGAGAGACAGTTGCAGAAGGCCGGGGAGGCGCTGCCGGATATCGTCATGGGTTGTTTTGGCGGCGGATCCAACTTCGCCGGCATCGCTTTTCCATTCATGCGCTACAAGCTGCTCGGCGAGAAACCGGACATGCGCATCGTCGCCTGCGAACCCACCACCTGTCCCACATTGACCCGGGGGCCGTACCGATATGACTTTGGCGACAGTGTGGGCATGACGCCGTTGATGGCCATGAATACTCTGGGACATGGTTTCGTGCCGGCCAAGATCCATGCCGGCGGCCTGCGGTATCATGGTGCGGCCCCCCTGGCCAGCCACCTGCTCGCGCAGGGAGAGATGGAAGCCGTTGCGTTCCATCAGCTGGAGTGTTTCGAAGCCGGTGTGCAGTTTGCCCGCAGCGAGGGCTTTGTGACGGCTCCGGAAACCAACCACGTCATCCGTGGCGTCATCAACGAGGCGCTGAAATGCCGGGAGAGCGGTGAAGAAAAGGTCATCGTCTTCAACTGCTCCGGTCACGGCAATTTCGACATGACGGCGTACCAGGCGTATTTCAGCGGGCAACTGGAAGAACACCATTTCAGCGAAGATCAGATAACCCAGAACATGCAGGCCCTGGAGGGCTTTCCCGTGCCCTGATGCGGGTCTGACGGAAGGAGGTCTACACGATGAGCACTCTGAAGCTCAAATCAGCCGCTGATTGCCGGTACGATTCCATCGCTCTCGGCGAGGTCATGATGCGTATCGACCCGGGTGACGTGCCCACAGCCAGAGCGCGCAGCGGTCGCATATGGCACGGTGGCGGGGAGACCAACGTGGCCGAAGGGCTCAGCTACTGCTTCGGCCTGCGGACTGCGGTAATCACGGCGCTGGTGGACGACGGCGTCGGCCGCAACATAGAGAACCAGTTGCGCGAGGCCGGTATCGATACCTCACACATCGTCTGGTTCGATACCGGCGGCAAAGGCAAGTTCAGCACAGACGGCAAGGGCACGCTGCACAACGGCATCAATTTCACCTGGTCCGGCAAGGGTGTCATGCCTTCCGTTACCGAATACTACCGGGCCCATACACCCGTGCGCGAGGTGGGACCCGGGGATGTGGACTGGGTGGAGCTGTTCGGCCGGCTGGGGACGCGCTGGTTCAGCACTGGAGGGATCTATACGTTACTGTCACCCAGGACGGCGGAACTGGCACTGGAAGCCATGCAGCAGGCCGGAAAATACGGTACGGCGCGTTCGTTCGACCTTAACTATCGTTCCAAGGTCGAGCCCAGCAAGGACCGTGCGCGCCAGATCAACCAGAGCATCGTGCCGCATGTGGAGTTCCTGGTCGGAAACCAGGACGATTTCGACGACGCGCTGGGATACGAGACCCAGAAGCTGGCCAAAGATGCGCCGTTTGACGAGTGGCTGGCAGTGTACACGGACATGCTGCGGCAGGTGGCCAAGGATTACCCCAACCTCAAGTATATCGGTACGCAGCTGCGTGGCGCTCTCAGCGCGGATCTGATTACCTGGGGAGCGGTGCTCTACGACGTGGAGGCGGATACGGTGCATCAGGCCGCGGTGCGCGAACGGGTCGAGATCGTGGATCGCACCGGGGGTGGAGATTCGTTCGCTTCCGGGGTGATCGCTGCGCTGCTCAACGATCTGGGACCGGAAGACGCAGTCCAGTGGGGCGCGGCGCACGGGATCATGGTTCAGGAAACCCCGGGCGATACCACCAACGTGACCCAGAAGGACGTCCTCAAGGAGATCGACCGCGCTCTCAAGGGCGGCGGTGTTTCGGCGCTGCGTTAGGCCTTCTGGTCAACGATGACCGGCGCAGGGCGGGCTCGCGCGGCCCGCCCTGTCTGTGTACCCCCGTTCATTGTGGTAGGCTGCGGTCGTGCTGGTGTGGCGCGTACCAGGCTTGCTTGGCTGCACGTGGATGGCCTGGCCGTATGGCTAAGGCCGGTATACAAGGCTGCCTGCACACTGAACTCTTCCGGTGCATATGGAAATATCCTGGAAACGGAATTTCTACACCCTCTGGATCGCCCAACTGATCGCCATCATCGGCTTCCAGGCGATACAACCTTTTCTGCCGTACTACATCCAGGAATTCGATGTCGCCGATCTGGACGAAGCCCTGTTGTGGGCCGGCCAGATGGGCACTGCGGCCGGGTTGTCCATGGCGTTGTCCGCTCCGTTGTGGGGCATACTGGCGGACCGCTTCGGGCGCAAGGCCATGGTGGTCCGAGCCATGTTGGGCGGTGGCGTGGCGGTCTCCGCTATGGCCTATGTAACCACCCTCGAACAGTTGATGACGGCGCGCATCGTGCAGGGAGTGCTGTCGGGTACGGTGGCCGCCTGCACGACGCTGGTATCCACGACCACGCCTCGCCAGCATCTGGGTTATGCGCTGGGGCTCATGCAGGGGGCGGTGATGCTCGGGGTGTCTCTGGGGCCGCTGTTCGGCGGGCCGGTCATCGAACGGTACGGGTATGAGCCCTGTTTCCTGGCTGCGGGCATCCTGGTGGCTCTTGCCGGCGTGGTGGTCAAAATCTGGGTCAAAGAGGACTTCCAGCCACGGATCAGGACACCAAATCCTACATCAGGCCGGCCGGACAGCGGCCTCTGGCGCGATGCCACGAGGCTCTTGCGGCTCAAACCGTACCTGATCATGGTGGTCAGCCTCACCATGATCCAGTTCACTTTCGCTATGGTCATGCCCGTGCTGCCGCTGTTTCTGCAGAAGTTGGCCGCGACAGACAACATCGTCAGTCTAGCCGGCAGGGTGTTCTCCCTCATGGGGCTGGTCGGGGCGATTTCTTCCGCTGTGATGGGGCGTTTCAGCGATCGCTTGGGGGCCAAGCGTATGCTGATCGCCGGACTTCTTACCACAGCTTTGTTGATGGTCGTCCAAGGTTTGTCCACCACCGTGTTGATGCTTGCTACTTTTCGCATACTCAACGGAGTGTCCATCGGTGTCATACAGCCAGTGGCCAACGCCCTGATCGCCCGCGTGGTTCCGGATGAGGATCGGGGCAAGGCGTTCGGCTTGCTGACCAGCGCCACGGCCTTCGGCTTTGCTCTGGGCCCCATGGCCGGCGCTCACATCGGCGTTACCCTGGGCTTCCCCGCCGTCTTCGCCATCAGTGGCATCGCTTTTCTGTGTCTTGCCGGATGGGTATGGCTGGCTTTGCTCAACGTCGATCTGGACGAACCGGACCGGCAGGGGCTGCGGCGGATGCTCGCGATCTGGCTGCGCCGGCCTTCTCAACGTTGAACCATGTCTACGGTGCTTCTGCATCATACCGCCGTGTCATAGTCGCCAGGTCTTGCACCTGGTTCTCATTCCGGATGCCGACTCCAGGGAACCGGACCATGCAGTGTGCCAACGCGGGAGATCACCATGAAAATCGGTATTACGCAACTCGTGCTGCAGAACATGACGCTGGACGATACGCTGTCGCTGTGCCAGGAGGCCGGGTACGATGCCGTGGAGCTGGTCTTCACGGAAGACCGCGACCTTCATCCAAATATGTCCGAGACCGAACTCGAAAGTGTCCGGCGGACCTGTGAGGCAGCGGGGGTGGAGATCGGCAGCGTGATCGTCAACTACGCTGAACGTGGTAATCTGCTGAGCTCGGATCCCGGGGAGCAGTCCCGGGGCAGTCGCTGTCTGGAACGGGCGCTGGAGGTAGCCGGAGCGCTGGATGTCGATGGAATTCTGCTCCATCCGGGGCAGTTGACCGTGGCGGGTACCTATGAGCAAGCCTGGGATCGTCTACGCGACCTCCTGCGCGACATGGCCGGCGTAGCTGCGCGCCATCGGGCGGCCATAGGCCTGGAGAATGTCTGGAACAAGTTCCTGTTGAGCCCGAGAGAAGCACGCGAGTTCATCGACGAAGTGGGTGATCCGTGGGTGGGGATCTATCTGGATACGGCGAATATGATGGCCTATGGATATCCCGAACACTGGATACGCAGCCTGGGGCACCGGATCAAGAAAGTCCATATCAAGGACTTCTCTCGCCGTCAGCATCAGTTCGTGAACCTACTGGACGGTGATACCGATTGGAGCGCAGTCATGAGCGAACTGCGATCCGCCGGATATCGTTCTTCGCTGATCCACGAAGTAGGCGGAGACCGTGAGGCTTTGATCGATCTGGGCGCGCGCCTGCGGCGCATATCCACCATGTAGCCGCACTGGTCTCGGCACGAACCGCCGCTTGCTGTTACCCGTATCTTTGCACCAGGCCTGCAGCGCATGGCCAGTCAGGGCTTTTACCGCAACCGGCCACCTCAGGGGTGGCGGGACCGCCGACAGCAGCAACCACCGTGGATCACACCCCCTGCTCTGCCGCGGTCTGGGGATCTACTGTCCCATTCCGCCCCTGCAACACTGCGATGATATCCCTGATGATGCGCACGTCGGCGCACATCCGCCGGTGCCGGATCAGCAGGTGTGCCTTTGCGGGGGCAGGATAGAGCCAATGCCGGGCTCGGGGTACCAGAGCGCTGCCGCGGGGGACTATGGGGTCACCATGCAGATACCAGGCATGCAGGCGGTTGCAGCGTTCGCGCAGTAGCGGCTGGAGTCGCCTGATGACGGCGCTTCGGGGTGCCATGTCCCGCAACTGGCCCGGTCCGGCGCAGCGCAACCAGCGGCCACACCGGGCCATCCAGGTGCCCTGGAATGGCGATGCCAGCGTGAGAATATGTTCAGCACGG